>JBDTIE010000023.1:0-6690 GCA_039936515.1 Rhodanobacter sp.
TGCATGCCGCGCTCAAGTTGATGGAAACCTGGGCGCGCGCCAAGTTGGCGGCCATCCCCGGTGCCACGCTGGAGGTGCTAGAGCTCGAGGGGCGCACGCCACTCATCTATATAGAGGTGCCCGGCAGCGGTGACGATACGGTCATGCTCTACGGCCACATGGACAAGCAGCCGGAGATGACCGGCTGGAATGAGGGCCTGGGACCGTGGACACCGGTGATCCAGGGCGACCGCCTGTACGGCCGTGGCGGCGCGGACGACGGCTACGCCATCTTTGGCTGCGTGGCCGCGCTGCTGGCGCTGCACGAGCAAGGCGTGGCGCACGCGCGCTGTGTCGTGTTGATCGAGGCCTGCGAGGAATCGGGCAGCTACGACCTGCCGTTCTACGTCAATCACCTGGCGCCGCGCATTGGCAGCCCGACGCTGGTGGTGTGCCTGGATTCGGGCTGCGGCAACTACGACCAGCTGTGGCTCACCACGTCCTTGCGCGGCATGACCGGCGGCAACCTGACCGTGCAGGTGCTGGACGAGGGCGTGCATTCGGGCGACGCGTCCGGCGTGGTGGCCGACAGCTTCCGCATCCTCCGCGACCTGCTGTCGCGTCTGGAGGATTCGGCCACCGGGCACATCAAGCCCAAGGAGCTGTACGTCGATATCCCTGCCGAGCGGGCGGCGCAGGCGCAGGTGTCGGCCAAGGTCCTGGGCAATGACATCTACGACAAATTTCCGTGGGCCGGGGACATGCAGCCAGTGACGCATGACCTTGCCGAGTTGGTGCTCAACCGCACCTGGCGCCCGCAACTGGCTATCACCGGCATGGACGGCATCCCGCCGCTGGAAAGCGCCGGCAACGTGCTGCGGCCGATGACCTCGGCCAAGCTGAGCCTGCGTGTGCCGCCCACGCTCGATGGCGCCAAGGCCGGCGCCTTCCTCAAGCAACTGCTGGAAAAGGACCCACCGTACGGCGCGAAGGTCAGCTTTGACCTGGAAAAAAATGGCAGCGGCTGGAACGCCCCGGCACTGTCGCCGTGGCTGGCCAAGGCGGTGGACGAGGCGTCCAGTCACTACTTTGGCGCGCCGGCCACGTTCATGGGCGAGGGCGGCTCCATCCCGTTCATGGGCATGCTGGGGGAGAAGTTTCCGCGCGCGCAGTTCCTGATTACCGGCGTGCTCGGGCCGCACTCCAACGCGCATGGACCCAACGAGTTCCTGCACATCCCCACCGGCAAGAAGGTCACCATGGTGGTGGCCGATGTGGTTGCCCGCCACCATGCGCAGGCTGCGCAGGGCTGATGGCCGAGCCGTCGCCAGCTGCCGCCGACAGCGCGCGCCTGGAGGCAAGCTGGGCGCAGATCCAGCGCCGGGTGGCCGACGCCTGCCGCGATGCGGGGCGTGACCCGGCTTCGGTCAATATCCTGCCGGTCAGCAAGACCTTTGCGCCGGAAGTCATCCGCGCTGCGGTGGGTTTGGGTCTGCATCGGTTTGGCGAGAACAAGGTGCAGGAAATCCGCGACAAGGCGCAGCCGCTGGCTGACTGCGGCATCGACTGGGTGATGATCGGCCACCTGCAGACCAACAAGGCCAGGGACGTGGCGCGCCTGGCCAGCGAGGTGCAGTCGCTGGATCGGCCGGAACTGGCCGTGGCGCTCGATCGGCGGTTGCAGATGGAAGGCCGCGCCATCGACGTGCTGGTGCAAGTCAAGACCTCGGTCGAACCAAGCAAGTACGGCCTGCCGCCGGAGGCGTTGCCGGCGTTCCTGGACACGCTGCGTGGCTACGACAGCATGCGCGTGCGCGGGCTGATGACGCTGGCGATCAATTCACCCACGCCAGAGGCGGTGCGCGCGTGTTTCCGCAGCCTGCGCGAATTGCGCGATCAGGCGGCTGCACGCGGCCACGACTTGCCGCGCCTGTCGATGGGCATGAGTGGCGATTTTCCGTTAGCGATCGCCGAGGGCGCAACCGAGGTGCGCATCGGTACCGCCATCTTTGGCATCCGCCCGTACCCGGATTCGTACTACTGGCCGGAAAAATGAGCCGCCGTCGAAAAGCGTGAGGCATGTCACAACGCCGCGAACGAAAGCTTTTGGTATCAACACCTTGCAATGTCGTCGCGGGGGTCATGCGTTTCGAAACGACAGGGTTCAGTTAACCGCAATCGAACATCTTGACGGTTTCTTCTTGATAAGTTCACCCCTTGCTCACGCGGCCGACCTTCTTCACGGCCTCGTTTTCACCGCCTTCAAGGGGATGTTTCCCGCATGCCAATCAAGCGATTGACCGTTCTTGCCGTGTTCGCTGCCGCCTTCCTGGCGAGCGCGCCGGCATCTGCCACAACCGCCCATCCGGCCAACGCCTCGTTCACCGCAATAGCTCCCGTCACCTCCGTTGTATCGGCCGATTCCCCGCTGGCATCGCTTTCGGCTTGGGCCGTGCTGCCAAGCCTGGCTGGCGTCCCGGCAGCGACCCACGGCGTGGCCGCATCGGCGGCCGCCACGACCGCCCAGGCGCAGGACACCGCCGCCGATGACAGCGTCACCACCGTTACCGACCTGCGCAAATCCCTGATCGGCCTGGCCATGGACCTGCGCGACACGCGCTACGTGCGCGGCGGCCGCGACCCGGCCACGGGTTTTGATTGCAGCGGCTTCGTCCGCTACGTGTTTGCCCATGCCATCGGCATGAAGCTGCCAACCACGTCGGCGTCGCAATTTCTCGCCGGACTGAAGGTCAAGCGTGCCGACATGAAGCCGGGCGACCTGGTGTTCTTCAAGACCGGCAGCAAGCGCCACATCTCGCATGTGGGCATTTACATCTCCAACGGTCGCTTCATCCATTCCCCGGCAACGGGCAAGACCGTGCAGGTGTCCAGCCTGGATGACTCGTACTGGGCCAGCCACTTCGCCGGCGCCAAGCGCCCCAGCGGCATCGCCGCGGTCGCCAGCAACGGCTGAGCTTGCGCTGCGTGGTGCCTGATGAGCCGCCGCAGGGCGGCTTTTTCATGGGCAGCCATATCGCGGCGCGCGCTCTTCACGGCATCGGCAGCCAGCCGCCGGCGCTGCGGATCTGCAGCGGACGGAAGCGGCGTTTGTAGTCCATCTTGGGATGGCCGTCGATCCAGAAGCCCAGATACAGCCAGGCGATGCCGGTGGCACGCGCCAGCGCGATCTGCTGCAGGATGGCGTAGGTGCCGAGGCTGCGTGCTGTTTCGTCCGGGTCAAAGCAGGTGTAGACGGCCGACAAGCCGCCCGCGCAGATGTCGGTGACCGCCAACGCCAGCAGGCGTGAGCCCTGACGGAACTCCAGGAAGCGCGTGGGGCTCCATGGTGCGGTGAGGAATCGGTCGAAATCCTCCGGCAAGGCGTCGTCCATGCCGCCGCCGGCGTGGCGCGAGTGCAGGTAGCGGGCGTACAGCGCAAAGCGCTCGTCGCTGTAGCGCGGTGCGACCTCGCACATGCTCAGGTCGGCATTGCGGCGCAGGCAGCGCTTTTGCGCACGATCGGGCGCGAACCGGGCCACGTCCACGCGGCACGGCGTGCAGGCGCTGCAGCCGATGCATTGCGGCAGGTAAACGTGGCCACCGGCGCGACGGAAACCGTGTTCCAGCGCCACGCCATACAACTGCCGCAAATCCGGCGCGGCCGGGTCAACCACCAGGTTCTGCGCCGTGCGCCCGGGAAAGTAGCCGCAGGCGTGGGGCAGGGTCTGGAACATACGGACGCGATCGGAACGCATGGCCGGATTCTAGCCCGCGGGGGCGGCTCAGTCGGGCAGGGCGGGCACCGCCCGCCGGTTTGCAGCGTTGCCACGACTGGGCGGCGGGCACCGCCCACCCTACGCGGCGGGCGGTGCTCGCCTGCGCGCGCTGCCGGCTGGCGATCCGCTTCTCCCTATTCCCTGTTCCCCATTCCCTGCTCCAACCTACAGCCAGCCCATGTAGCGCAGCATCAGCATGCCGCAGGCGAGCAGCACGACCAGCAGGGCGATGCGGCGGGCGCGGGCGGCGACGTGGGCGCGGCGTGCGACCGGGGAGTTGTTGCGTGCGGCGGCAAGCACGTCACCGTGCACGACGAGCGGTTCGATGCCGATGCCGGTGAGCAACGTGCGTGCCTGGGTGTAGTCATCGGGGTGGCGGATCCATACCTGCGCCCACTCCTCGCGACGTTCGAAACGCTGCACATAGCTGTGCCGCTTCCAGCTCATGTGGTCGTAGCGCGAGCGGTTCTGCACGGCGGTGGCGATGCCGTGCTCGGCCATCAGCGCGACGACGCGGTCGACATTTTCCTGACGGGGCGAGGTGTAGATCTGGCGCATGCACGCAAGTCTAGCCGGTCGCCGCTAGCCGGTCGCCGCGTTTCAGCCCGGCTGGCGGATGCGGATCAGGCCTTCCTGCGCGCTTGACGCCACCAGGGCGCCGTTGCGGCTGAATATCTGCCCGCGAGCCAAGCCGCGGCCGCCTTGCGCGGTCGGGCTGTCGAATGAATACAGCAGCCAATCGTCCACGCGGAACGGACGATGGAACCACAGTGCGTGATCCAGGCTTGCCATCTGCACGTGATCGGTCAGGTAGGAGATGCCATGTGGCAGCGTGGCAGTGCCGATGAGATGAAAGTCCGAGGCGTAGGCCAGCATCACGCGGTGCAGGATCGGCGCGTCGCCAATGGGCGAGATCAGCTTGAACCAGATGTGCTGGATTGGAGGACGCTTGGCCGGGTGGCACTCGTCGCGCGGCCACACCTGGCGAAACTCGAACGGCCCGTCGATGCCCAGCCAGCGCTGCAGCTTCACCGGCAGGCGCTTGAGCTCGTCGCTGGGCATGGCCTGCATCGGTTCGAGATCTTCCGGCGCGGGCACCTCGGGCATGCTGGTCTGGTGTTCGACGCCGATTTCCGGGACCTGGAAGGACACCGAACCGGTGAGGATCGGCTGGCCATGCTGGATCGCCACCACGCGCCGGGAGGAAAATGAGCCGCCGTCGCGCGCGCGCTCCACGCTGTAGACGATTGGCGCTTCGATGTCGCCGGCGCGCAGGAACTATGCGTGCAGCGAATGCGCCTGGCGCACGTTGTCGACCGTGCATTGCGCCGCCGCCAGCGCCTGGCCCAGCACCTGGCCGCCAAAGACAAACCGCGTGCCGATGTCGCGGCTCTGGCCGCGGAACAGGTTGTCTTCCAATCGCTCCGGTTGCAGCAGGTCGATCAGTTCGGCGACGTGGTTTTGCGGCATGGAGCGACACTCGAGCGGGCGAATCGACAAGTATAAGGCGCGCGCAGGCACGCTCTTTCATGGATAGGGCCAGCGACGACGTGCCTCGACCTTGGCACTGCAGGCCGCCCACTTGGCGCTCAGGGCGAGGGCGGCGGTCCGGCCAGGCGTGCAAGGCCGCAGTCCGCAAGCACTTCAGCCCATGGAAACATCCGCCCGGGATCGAGTTTGCGCCGCACCTGCCGCGTGGGGTCGTCACTGGCTTGCATCAGCGCGGTGTCCAGGTCCTCGTGACCGGCAATCGTGGACAGTTGCGCAAAGCCTTCGCGCAGGTGCGCCAGCAGTGTGCGCAGGGCGGCGATCTGCACGGCGGGATAGGGTTCGGTCATGCGCTGGTGGCGCGTGTCCCACCAGTGCGGATAGCGACCGGCATTGACCAGCTCGATGCCGATGGTGTGCTCGTTGTGGCCGCGCACGTGGTGCGCCGTGCGCGTGCCCGGAACGTAGCAATGGATCGAGCCGTCGCGGTCGATGTAGTAGTGCCCGCTGTTGCCGGTGCCGGTGGCATGCACGAGACGCTCGCCGTACTCGCGTGCCGTGGCCAGGTCAGGAAGCTCGGTGCAGTGGATCACCACCATGTCCACCGCGCCGGCATCGCGTTGCGGCAGGGCGTGGACATAGGGCAGCGGCTGGTCGTGGATCACGGGCGTAGGCATGCCGCGCAGTCTGCCACGCGCCGGGGTGCGCAACGGCGCCTGTTACCATGCGCGTTCCGCTTTTGTCGCTCTGGAGCCCGTGATGCGCGGCCAGGTCATCCTTTCGCACGGCTCCAATTCCAGCCCTGAGGCGACCAAGGTCAGCGCCTTGGCGGCGCTGGCCGAATCGCTGGGCTGGGCCACGCAGCGGCCGGATTATCGCGATGACGACGCGCGCGGCCATGCCGCCTCGGTCGCGCCGCGCATTGCCCGGCTGCGCGCCACCATCGAGGCGCTGGACGTGCCGCCGCTTCTTGTCGGATCCAGCATGGGGGCGTTTGTTTCCGCCCTGGTGTCGCTGGACGTGCCGGTCGCCGGATTGCTGTTGCTGGCGACGCCGGCGGCCATTCCTGGTTACGCGCAACCGGTGGATTTCTGTGCGCACGTGCCGACCATGCTGGTCCACGGCTGGCGCGACACGGTGTGTCCGCTGGCGGCCGTGCAGAAACTGGCGGCAAGTCGCCGACTGCCGCTGCTGGTTCTGGACGACGACCACCGCCTGGGCGCCAGCGCCGCGCCGATCGCCGCACAGATGCGGCTGCTGCTGCAGCAACTGGCAGAGGCATGACTCATTACTTCGCCACCTGTCCCAAGGGGCTGGAATACCTGCTGCGGGACGAGCTGATCGCGCTCGGCGCCAGCGACGTGCGCGAAGCGTTGGCCGGTGCGTATTTTTCCGGCGAGCTTGCCACCGCCTATCGCGCCTGCCTGTGGTCGCGGCTGGCCAGCCG
>JBDTIE010000024.1:0-12417 GCA_039936515.1 Rhodanobacter sp.
TCGACCGAGCTGATCCGCACACTGCCATCGCTGGAGGCGTATTGCTGGCTGCCGGCGGCGCCGCCGGCGCCCTGCTGGGCGTTGCTGCCGAAGGCCGACGACACGCCGCCCCCCGCCATGGTTCCACCCACGCCAGTGTTGCTGCCGATATTGCCGAGGCCGCTGCCGTCGCGGCTGTCACCGATACCGCTACCCAGCCCGCTGCCCGAACCACCGCTCAGCCCGCCGGAACCGACTGCACCCACGCCCGTGCCGGTGTTGCCGAAGCTCCCGGCGGTGCTGCCCATGCTGCCCGCAGCGTTGTTGGCGTTGTCCGCGCTGCCGAAAGTCGCTGGCGCCAGGCCCGGACCAACGCGCCCGCCGCTGTCCGCACCGGCGCCGCTGCCGGCGTTGTTGGTGTAGATCTGCGCCAGGTAACGCGCCAGGTCCGAAGCCTTGATGTTGCGCACGTCGTAGACGAACAACTGTGGCTGATTGCCACCGCCGCGGTCGATGCGCGCAATCCATTCACCCACTTCGTGCAGGTACTGCGGCTGGGTGCTGATCACCACCAGCGCGTTGGTGCGTTCGATCGGGATGAAGCGCAGCATGCCGGCCAGCGGCGTATCGCCATGGGTGCCGAACATGCCGTCGAGTTTGGGCATCAGCTCGCCGACCGACGCGTACTGCAGATTGAACACGCCCACCGACATGCCGCGCAGCCAGTCCACGTCGAAGGTGCGCACCATGGACTGGTAGTTGGCCAGCTCCTGCGGCGTGCCGCCCATCACCAGCACATTGCGCGCCGGGTCCACCAGCAGCACCGAGTCCGCACGCGCGAACGGCTTGATCAGCTTCTGCATCTCGGTGGCGGAGATGAAGCGCAGCGGAAACAGCCGCGACTGCATGCCGCCGGCCGGCGCAGTGGCACCCAGGCTGGGCACCATGTTGCCGGCGACGGCCTCCTTCTGCGGCAGCACCACGTAGCCGCCGGCGCGGCGCACCAGCGCGTTGCCGGTCCACGCCAGCAGGTTTTCCAGGATCGGCAGCGCCTGGCTGGAATCCACCGGCTCCGCGGTGGAGAAGGAAATGTTGCCTTGCACGCCGGGCACGATAGTGTAGTTCTGCTTGAGCAGGTCGCCGAGGATCGCCTTGACCACCGCCTGCACTGGCTGGTTCTCGAAGTTGAAGGTGACCGCGCCTTCGCCGGCCGCCGCCGGGCGCGGCGTGGCCAGCGCCTGCGGGCGGATGAACACGCCATTGCCAACGCTGATCTGTGGCGTGGTGACGGCCGTTGCCGGCGCGTCATTGCCGGTGTTCAGCGGCAACGGTGGCGGCACCGGGTCGTGCGTACCGGCCATCGCCTCACGTTGCAGCGCGCCGTTGTCCGGCGTCAGCGGCACGCTGGTGCAACCAGCCAGTGCCACGAGGAGGGCAACGCCGAGCATGCGCAATAGGTATTGGGTGGGCGCGAAAAGCATGGGTCAACGTACTCCTGCATTGGCCGCAGCAGCCTGGGCCGCGCGACGCTTGTTGATGGTTTCGCGCAACCGGCGCACGGCGGCACTGGGCTGCGCAGGCGTCGAGGTGGGCGTCATGCCTGAAGGCTCGGGTGGATTGGCGCGCTGCGGGACGATGCCGCCTTGCATGTCTCCCGCCGCACGTGGATCCGGCGGCGTGCCGCCCGCCGGCGCTGCCTCGCGCGCTGTGTCTATGGGTGCCCCAGCAGGCAGCTTCAGTTCGGTGCGGCCGGAGGATGTGTCGAACAACGCCGAGCGCGCGCGCACCTCCACCAAGGTGAAGTCACCGTCGGCCAACCGCTCGCCCACGCGCAGACGGATTTGCTTGTCGCCGTTGCGGTCGTGCAGCAAGGCCATGCGCAGCTCTGGCGTCAGGATCACTCCAGTCAGCGTGAGGTCGCCCAAGCTGCTGCCGCCATCGGCGGCATGCGCCACGGGTTTGCGATCAGGACTGAACAAGGGCTTTTGCCACACCACGGCGAATTGCTGCAACGGCTGCGCGCGCGGCAGGTTGGCCGGCGCCGCCGGCGGCGGCAGTTTGACTGCCGCGCGTGGCGGATCCCAATGTGGCGTGCTGCCCCATCCGGACGCCAGCAGCACAAACACGCCGCCCAGCACCAGCGCCAGCGCAGCCAGCAGTGGTGTCGCGCGGCGCTGGCTGGCGGCATTCATGGCGCAGCTCCGGGCGTCGCCGTCACCACGCGCGCGGGTCGCACATAGCCGGACAGGGTGAACTGCACTTCCAGTGGCGCCGCGCTGTTCTGCTGCGCCGCCACCGGGTTGCGATAGATGCTCAAGTCGTCGACAAACAGATACGGCGTGCCTTGTTCCAGCGCATGCAGCACAGCCGCCAGCGGCTCCATGTCGCAGCTCAGGCTGATGCTTACCGCGGCCTTGCGATAGGGCTCGCCGGCGCTTGGCGGCGTGCCGGGCAACGGCATTTTCTGGCTAACCACGCAGCTGCCGCCGGCGGTGCTTTGGCCCACCACGTCGACCACACGCTGCATCAAATCGGCGGCGGCGGTATTGGGATCGTCGGTGGGCAGGAACGCGCTGCTCGCAGCCTGCCCGGCGCCCAATGCGCTGAGGCGCTGCTGCAGTGCACTCTTCTGCGCGATCGCGGCGGCATAGCGGCCTTGCGTATCGCGCAGGTCCTGCATGTCGGTGCTGATCTGCTGCATGGGCGCTACGAACCACCAGTGCAGCAACAGCAGGTAGGCCAGCGCCACAGCCAGCAGCAGCAAGGCGACGGCGAGCAGGCGCTGGTTGCGCGGCTTGAGCGCGATGGCCGTCATGGCCTGTCCGCGCTTGGCGATTTGCCCGTCGTCGCCGCCGCGGCCGGGGTGCCAACACGCTGGCGCACCTGCGCCACCAGGTAGAAACGCTCCTTGCCGGTGGCCGGGTCCGGTTGAATGCTGCCCTGGAAACTGGCCTCGGCGATCAGCGGCGAATCCTTCAACACATCCAGCAGTCGCGTGGCCTGCGGGCTCTGGCCCTGCAGGCCGATCTGCCCGCTGTCATCCACGCTCAGGCGTTCCAGCCAGGCGCCGTCGGGCAACCGCGCCGTCGCCTCGGCCAGCACCTCGAGCACGCCCGTCGATCGCCGTTTGCGCTGAGCCAGGAAACCGGCCGCACCGGCGTTGTCCTGCAACTGCTGGCGCAACGCGGTCACTTGCTGCGCTTCGCCATGCATGGCCTGCACCGTGTCCTGCATCTGCACCAGTGCCACGCGCCGGTTGTGCAGCCATTGCCCGAGCGCGAGCGCCAGCAGCAGCACGCAGGCTGCCAGCAACGCAAGGTTCAGCCGCCGACGCGGATTGGGGTGGCGCGGGACGCGCTGCGCTGGCAGCAAATTGATGCCCAACCGACCGCTGCCAACGCCGACGTCCACCGCGTCGACCAACAGACCTTGCGCTGCGGCGCGCTCCAGCAACGGCTCCAGTGTGGCGCGCGGCACCACCACCATCTCCGTTTGCAGCTGACCGGCGGCCGCAGTCGGCAGCTCGTGCGCGGCGTAAAACACCTGGGCGAGGTGAAACGGTGTCTGCCGATCCATCTCGAAACCAAGCACCTCGCGCAGATTGCCACGCGTGGCCAACGGCAGGCTCAGCGTGCGCCGCAGTGCCGTGGCGGCCGGCAGCAACAACACCAGACGCAAGTCGGCGCGATCCACCGCCTGCAGCTGGCGCTTGAGCTGTGCCAACTGTGTCGGCACATCGGCCTCGGCGTCCCAACGCAGCAGCGGTTGCGCATGGCCGATGCGGCGCAGCAGCCAGCCTTCGCCCACCGGCTCAAGCGCATGCCACTGCGCGCCGCTGCGAAACCAGTCGCGCCACGCCACCGGCAGCAGCGCACGCAGTTCATCCGTCCACCAGCGCAGGAAACGAGGCAGAGGCGAAGCCAGCCAGAGCGCTTGTGCACGCTGCAGCGGCGGCGGCCGCGAATGGGTTGCCGTATTCATTCCTCCGTCCCTTCCTGCCAACGCAGTACTACATAGGGTTGTGATCGCGCGTCAGCGGCGCCGGCGCGCAATCGTATGGTGGCGCGCAGCATGGCACGGGTGCCATCGGCCAGCGTCGCCTCGGACTGGATACTATGCGTCGTTCCACTGCCCACGACCAGAGCCGGATCGCCCGCGTTGCGCAACCGTGCCGCGCGCAACGCACGCACTTGCGCCGCGTCCACGCCGGGGATGGATTGCAGCGCCAGCGGCGTGGCGGTGTTGGGATCGGGCGAGGCGTTGCCACCCCAGATGGTGATGTCATTGGCGATGCGCCGATACAACCTCGGCGTCATCCCCAGCACCATTTGCACCTCCTCGATGCTGGCGAACGGCGCGTGGCGTGGACCGTACGCGCGACCGGCCGCGGCGTACGCCGCATCCGCGGTACCGGCCGCCGCTGGAGCGCGCCAGTCCACTACCTGGGTGACGAGCTTCTGCGCCGCGTCCGGCCGTTCGCCGGCGGCGACAAACAGTCCCTGCAGCACTGCCGGCATGGCCGCGTTGAGGTCCACCTTGCCGTTCTCGCTGACCGCGCTGACGGTGACGTGCGCATTGTCGAACTGGAATTGATAAGGCCGGCCGTCAGCGAACCAGCGCAGTTTCGGCCGCGCGTCCTGCAGCCCGTAGACCGCACGCATCAGGCCGGCCTCGGCCGCGTAGTGTGCCTGGGTCTGCGCAAACTGAAAGCGCGCCTGCAGGCCTTCGGTGCGCGCCAACGCCGCCAGGCCGCCCAACAGCACCGCCAGCAACGTGCACGCCCACAGCACCAGCAGCAGTGCCACGCCGCGTTGCGCATTGACGCACGGTCGGTCGCGGCGCATCACTGCGTGTTGCCCGTCGGCGCGCCCATGCGCCGCATGCCCACGTTCGCTGCCGCGCGTTCGGCGCTGCTGCGAATGGGCACCTGAAGCCGTGGCCATGCGGGGTTGCCCTCGGCGCGCAGTGCAACGCGGACCAGGCGCGGCAGCTGCCGGCCGTCGGGCCAGGTGTCGGTCCACGCCACTGGCGCCCCTTGAGCGTCGATGCCGGAATAGCTGAAGCCGCCTGCGCTGATGTGGTCGAGCAGGACTTGCGGCGTGCCCAGCGGCTGCGGCGCGCGGCCATCGGGCGGCAGCAATGCCAGACTGAGTTCCAGGCGCATGCCACCGGCGTTGTCGTCCACCAGTTGCAGGCGTTGCAGTTGCGGACCCAGCCGGCCCAGGTAGCCCGGCAGCGGCGCGACGTAGCGCATTTCGCGCGCGCTGCCGATGAAAACCAGCGCCTCACCCTTCGCGCTGCGCGCCAATGGTTGGGCCATGGCCTGTGCCAGTTCCCGGCGCACAAACTGCTGCGCGGCACGGATCTGGTCACTACGCTGGATCATCGCGCTGCCAGAGCGCGTGGTCACCGACGCGGTGCGGATTCCCGAGTACACGCCCACCATCAGTAGTGCCAGCAGCACCAGCGAGGCCAGCACCTCGAGCAGGGTGAAGCCGCGGCAGGCGCGTCGCGTCAAGGCGAAGCCTGGCCCGGCGCATCGGCCTGCGTGGCGCTGTCCAGGCGCAAGGTGCGGAAGTGCGCCGCGTTGGTTCCGCCGCGGCCGGCCCAGGACACGGTCAGATCCAGCTGGTACAACGCCAGCGCCTGCGGCGCGCCGGCGCTGCCAGGGACGTTGCCCCACGGCGTCACATCCATCTGCCAGGCAAACCGCCGGTCAAACCGGCCGGCACTGTGCCCGACCTTGACCGGCGTGGTGACAAAGGCACTGTCCAGCGCGCTGCGCGCCCACATGGCCGCGGCGCTGTGGGTACTGGCGTTCTGGGTGAGGGCGATCGAGGCTCCGGCCACCTTCATCAGTGCCGCAAAAGCAATGCCCAGCAGCATGATCGCGGCGATGACCTCCAGCAGGGTGAAGCCGTTTTGGTGTCGGGAATGAGGATGCGGGATTCGGGACGTGGCAAGGCACGCATGCATCGGCCGCGCGCTTTGGCGAAGCCCGGATCCCCAATGCCGGTTCCCGATTGTCATCGTGCCGCCATCGTGTCAACCACGCGGACTTCGCCGGTAAGCCACGACACGTTGATGTGCCACTCGCGCTTGCCGCTGTACAGCGTGACGCGTCCGCCGGTGGAGCTGCCGTCGGGGAAAAAGCGGATACGCGCGGTGTGGTCGTTGGGTGCATCGGCCGCCGCACTGGTGACACTCACACGCATGCCTTTGGGCAACGCCACGTCCCTGCGTCGCGCGCCGGCGAAGGTGTGGGCACGCGTGTCGACATCGAAATGCTGCTCGCTGGCACGCACGATCGCCTGTGCGCGGGTGGCGCGCAACGCGCCGGCCACCTCGCCGCTGGCCGCCCGCACCCGCGCACTGGCCAGGCCCTGCGTGACCGATATCGACACCGCCGCCGCCGCAATGCCGATCAGCAGGATGACCGCGAGCATTTCCAGCAGGGTGAATCCGCCGGCGTCCTGCGCTCGCAGGGAATGGCGAATGGGGAATGACGAATCGGGACGGCAGAAGCGGCCGCGCCAGCACGGCGCGCGGCCACATGCTCTTGTTTTTGCCATTGCCGATTTCCTGTTCCCTGTTCGCTGCTCTCCCTGCCTCACTGCCAGTTGCCCACATCCTTGCTGTAGCCATCGCCGCCGGGTTTGCCGTCCTGGCCGTAGAAGATCAAGTCGAAACTGCCGTTCTGTCCGGGGTAGGTGTAGCCGAAGTCGTGCTGCCAGGGATCGCGCAACTCCGACTCCTTGGCGTACGGGCCCTGCCAATTGGGTGCGTCGGCGGGCTTGACCAGCAGCGCCTGCAGTTGCCGCGGCGGCGCGCCGTTGTCCAGCGCGTAGTTCTCGATCTTCTGGCTGAGCGTGGTCAGTTGTGCCTTGCCGGCGCCGTACTTGCCCTTGTTCACGTTCTTGCCGACCTGGGTCACCACCACGCTGCCGATGATGCCGATGAGCACGATGACCGCCAGCATCTCCAGCAGGGTGAAGCCGCGGGCGCGCGAGGGGCCGGGAACTGGGAATGGGGAACAGGGAATAGCAGAATGCCGCGACGTTGCCCGTTGGTCGGGCCTCTCACGCCTGCGTGCTTTCCTGTTCGTTGCACCAAACATTTTCATCAACCGTCTCCACCAGATAATTTCATTCAGCCGCCTATTCCCCATTCCCTGGTTCCTTGCTCACTGGATATTGCTCGTCAGGCTCAAAAGCGGCAGCAGGATCGCAGCCATGATCACCGCCACCAGCACGGTCATCACGATGGTCAAGGCCGGCACCAGCGCGGCCAACAAACGATCGATCGCGCGCTTGGACTCAAGTTCAAAAGTGTCGGCCACCTTCAGCAGCAAGGTGTCGAGCTGGCCGGCTTCCTCGCCCACCTGCACCATCTGCATGGCCAGACGCGGAAACAGCCTGGACTGCCCAAGCGCCAGGCTGAGGCCGGAGCCGCCCTTGACCTCCTCGTGCGCAGACGCCAAGGCCGCGTCCAATGCGCGGTTGCCGGTGACCTGGCGGGCGATGGTGATGGCGCCCAGCAGCGGCACGCCATTCTTCAGCAACGTGCCCAGCGTGCGCGCGATGCGCGCGGTCTCCACCTTCAACAGCAGCGGGCCGAGCAGACGCATGTGCAACAGCCGCGTATGCCACGCCAGCAGCGCAGCGGGGTCACGCAGGCGCGCACGGGCGAAGAAAATGCCGGCAATGAGCACCGCGGTGATCAACCACCACCACGCCTGCAACGTATTGCCCAGCACCAGCACGACGCGGGTGATCCACGGGATGGGCACCTGCATGTCCTCGAAGATAGGCACGAACTGCGGCACCACGTAGGCCAGCAGCAGCACCAGTGAACCAAGCACGCCGACCAGCAGGAACGCCGGGTAGATCAGCGCGTTGATCACGCTGCCGCGCAAGGCCTGCGCGCGCTCGAGGTAATCGGCAAGCCGGCGCAGGGTTTCCTCCAGTGAACCGCCGGCCTCACCGGCGCGTACCAGGCTGACGTACAGCTTGGGGAACACGCCGTGTTCCTCCTCCAGCGCCGCTGACAAGCTGTTGCCACCGCGGACGCGATCACGCACGCGGGCCACCAGCTTCTTCGCGTGCTCGCCCTCGGGCAGATCCAGCAGGATACCGAGCGCGCGGTCCAGCGGCTGCCCGGCGCCAAGCAGGGTGGCCAGTTGATGCGTGAACTGCGCCAGCTCGTCGCCGCTGAACGGGCCACGCTGGAACCAGGCCATGACCCCACGCCCGGCCGCCGCGCCTTCGGCCGAGCGAACCTGCAATGGCGTGTGACCCAGGTCCTGCAGGTGTGCGCTGACCGCATCAGTGCTGTCTGCCTCCATCTGCCCACGCAGCGTTTCGCCGGTGGCGCTGATGGCCTTGTAGCTGAATTGACTCACAGTCGCCGCTCCGCGGCGCGGGAACAGGGAATGGGGAACAGGGAATCGGCAAAGCGGGCCTCGAGCAGGCTCTGGCTTTCGCTTTTCCCAGTTCCTGTTCCCCATTGCCTATTCTCAGCCTTCCTGCGTGACACGCAGCACCTCCTCCAGCGTGGTCACGCCGGCGACCGCCTTGGCGATGCCGTCTTCATACATGGTGCGCATGCCTTCGCTGCGCGCCTGGCGCTCGATGTCGGTTTCGTTGGCGCGTTGCATCACAAGCCGGCGCAGGGCATCGCTCATGGTGAGAAATTCCATGATCGCGCGACGGCCACGGTAGCCGGTGGGATTGGCGGCGCTGGTGCCGGGCTTCCACAGCCGGATCGGCCGCTCGTCGGTATATTTCTCCAGCTCGAACTGCGCGATCACTTCTGGCAGCGCCTCGTAGGCGATGGCGGTTTCCGGATCCAGCCGGCGCACCAGGCGCTGGGCCAGGATGCCGTTGATGGTGGAGCCGAGCAGGTAGTCCTCCACGCCCATGTCGAGCAGGCGGGTGATGCCGCCGGCGGCAGAGTTGGTGTGCAGCGTGGACAGCACCAGATGCCCGGTCAACGCGGACTGGATGGCGATGCGGCACGTCTCCAGATCGCGCATCTCGCCGATCATGATCACGTCCGGATCCTGGCGCATGATCGAGCGCAACGCGCCGGAGAAATCCAGCCCGATCTGCGGCTTGACCTGCATCTGGTTGATGCCTTCGATCTGGTACTCGACCGGATCCTCGACGGTGATGATCTTGACGTCGTTGGTGTTGATCTGGCTCAACGCGGTGTACAGCGTGGTGGTCTTGCCCGAACCGGTCGGGCCGGTGACCAGCAAAATGCCATGCGGGCGGTTCAAGACGTCGACAAAACGCTGCTCGAAACTGTCGGTAAAACCCAGCGAAGCGAAATCAAACACCACCGACTCGCGATCGAGGATGCGCATCACCACCGATTCGCCAAAGCTGGTCGGCACGGTGGACACGCGCAGGTCCAGCTCCTTGCCCTGCACGCGCAACTGGATGCGCCCGTCCTGCGGCAGGCGGCGCTCGGCAATGTTCAGCCGCGCCATGATTTTCACGCGCGAGATCACCGCCGCAGTCGACGACGACGGCGGCGCTTCCACTTCATGCAACACGCCGTCGATGCGGTAGCGCACCTTCAACTGGTTCTCGAACGGCTCGATATGCACGTCCGACGCACGCTGTTCCACTGCGCGCTGGAGAATGAGATTGACCAGGCGAATCACCGGCGCCTCGGACGCCAGGTCGCGCAAGTGCTCGACGTCGTCCTCTTCGGCCGCGCTGCCATCGAGGTTCTCCACGATGGTGCCCATCGCCGAGCGGCCGCTGCCGTAATAGCGCTCGATCAACCCGTCGATTTCCGAGCGCAGCCCGACGCGCAATGCCACCGCGCGACCCGCGGCAAGCTCCACCGCCTGCAGTGGATACGTGTCAGCCGGGTCGGCCACCAGCAACGCCAGGCCATCGGCATCGTCGCCCACCGGCACCACGTGCTGCTGCTTGAGAAAGCGCAGTGACAATTCCACGCCGGCCGGCGGCAACTCCGGCGCATCGCGCGCGGCCAACAGCGGCACGCCAAGCAGCGCGGCCCAGGCCTCGGCCAGGTCGCGCTCGGATACCAGTCCCAGGCGGCCAAGCAAGGTCGTCAGCGTGCCGTCGGCCGACTCTTCGTGCAGGCGCCGTGCGCGGCCCAGGTCGCTGTCCTTCAACTGCCCGCGCGAAACCAGCAGCGCACATACCTGCGCCTCGCGATCGTCTGTCTGTGCAGACTGCGCCGCCGACCCCATCACCGCAGACATCGCCCACCCCGCTTTGACCTGACCGCCGCCGACGCCCCCCGACGCCCACGAACCAAACGCCATTGGTAGCACATCCACCGACACAGACAAAACCGGCGCCCTCAGGCGCCGGTTCATCCCCAGTCAGGCCTTCAGCCCGACGCGGCAGGCCTACCAGCCGAAGCCCACGCCCACGCCACCGGACGCCTCGTTGCCGCTGACGGCAGCACCAAAAGTCAGATTGGCGCGCGGCGAGATCTGACGGGAGTAGCCCACCGACAACGCTGCTTCGCCGTGGTAACCGCCCACACCTACGCCCAGGCGGTTGGTGGTGTTGATGCCCTGCGTGCTGAAGGCCATCTGCGCCATCGCCGTGCCCATTGCCCCGACCTGGTTGATGCGCTTGTCCACCACATGGAACTGGCCGTACATCTCGTCGCGCAGCGAGCTGACGTCCGCGCTCGTGGCCATGCCGGCAAACTTCTGGTCGGTATAGGCGGTGGCACTCTGCAGGGTCTGCACCGCATTTGCGTCGGTGTAGTCCTTGGCCGTGACCAACGCCTGCTGCACCTGACCAAAATTGGCCGCGTCGGTGGTCTGCGTCGCCGCCGCCACATTGGTGACCTGGCGATTGCTGGCGGCGGTGCCGACCGATACCGTGTTGGCGCGATCGGCTACCGAGCCCTGGCCCACGGCCACCGAACCGGCTGCCGTGGCCGAACTGCCCTGACCCACCGCGGTTGCCGACGCGGCGGTCACCGATGCACTCTCGCCCACCGCCACCGCGCTGGTCGCGACCGCATCCACGGTGGTGTTGGCCCCCACCGCTGTGCTGCCATCCGCATTGACCCTGGAATTACCGCCAATGGCCGTATCGTTTGGCCCGGCCGCGTGGCTGTCGCCACCAATTGCCGTGCCACGATCCCCTGCCGCGCTGGCGCCACTGCCCACACGCGTGGCGCTGGACGGTGGGCTGGCGGCGGCAACCGCAGTGCCCGTAGCTGCGGGCGCGGTAGCCGTGGCCGTTGGGGTTGCCGTTGCAGTCGCAGATGTAGTTGTCGCTGCGGATGTCGCCTGCGAGATGTTCGCCCGCTGCGCGCTCGTACCGGTTGATGCCGGGGTGGCGCCCAGGACCGATTCGCTACCAGCCACTGCGCGGGTGCCCAGCTGTGTACGGATTCGCGCGATGTCCAGACGCATGTCGCTGATGCTCTGCAGCGCGCCGGTGAGTATGCCGTTGACCGCTCCCAATGCGCCGCCAACGCTGGCATACAGCCCGCCCTGGATGGCATACGCGGGCATTACCATCACCCCATCCCTGCCTATGCCAGCACCGCCTCCGAGGGCCGACACGACACTGCTGAACTGGCCGACCGTGGCTGCGGCATTGAACACTGAACTGCTTTGGAGATTCTGCAGCACGGTGCCATCGGCACCACCGAGCGTAATCACCGACTTGCCGGCACCGTCATAGGAAACCACGTTGGACAACGCGCTTCTGACGTCACCGGCCACGCCGTCAAGCTGGCCGACGTTGACCGCGTCGGTGGCCTCGGTACCTGCCGCCACGCCGGTAATCTGCCGAGTCAGCTGGTTGGCGGTGTCTCCCACTGCAATGCTGTTCGGCCGGTCGGTGAACGAATAGTCACCCAGTGCCACGCTGTTGGCATTGAACGCGGTGCTGTAATTGCCGATCGCCACGCTGCCGGCGCCCGAAGCCCAGCTGTTGACACCCAGCGCAGTCGCATTGGCTCCCGGAGCGTAGGCAAAATAGCCAACGGCCGTACTGCCGATGCCGCGCGCCTCGCTGATCGCGCCCACCGCAGTGGACTGATCCGCCGAGGCCACCGCACCACCGCCGAGCGCGGAGGCGTTTTCGCCAAGTGCCTGCGTGTCGACGAAGAAGCCCGAGCCGGGGATGAGCTCCGCGGAGCTGCCAAGCGCCACGCTGCCGTTGCCGCTGGCTGCCGCCTGAGATCCCACCGCCACGGAGAAATCGCCCAGCGCATTGGCCACCGCGCCGAGCGCCAGCGACTGCGCGCCTCCGGCATAGGCGCCCAGGCCCAGCGCCGTGGCGGCAAAGCCGCTGGCGTTGGCGCTGGCGCCGATGGCGGTACCGCCCAGCCCGGCGCTGGTGGCGCCGGTGCTGATCGGGTTGCCGTCGGCATCGGTGATGATCGGGTTGCCGTCCTCATCGACCGCGTTGCCGCCCACCG
>JBDTIE010000025.1:0-6042 GCA_039936515.1 Rhodanobacter sp.
TCTTCGGATCGAGGTTGTCGCGCGACTGGTCGACGTAGGCCAGCTGCACGGTGTGGCCGATCTTGACCTCGCCGGTGTCGGGCGTTTCCTGGCCGATGATCATCTTGAACAGCGTGGACTTGCCCGCGCCGTTGGGGCCGATCACGCCGACGATGGCGCCCGGCGGCACCTTGAAGGACAGGTCGTCGATCAGCAGGCGGTCGCCGAAGGACTTGCTGACGTTCTTGAACTCGATCACCTCCTGGCCCAGGCGCTCGCCTGGCGGGATGTACAGCTCGTTGGTCTCGTTGCGCTTCTGGTACTCGACGGAGTTGAGCTCCTCGAAGCGGTTGATGCGCGCCTTGCCCTTGGACTGACGGCCCTTGGCAGCGGAACGAACCCATTCCAGCTCGCGCGCCAGTGCCTTCTGCCGGCCTTTCTCCGCAGCCTCTTCGTGGGCCAGGCGCGCGCTTTTCTGCTCCAGCCACTCGGTGTAGTTGCCCTTCCACGGAATGCCGCGGCCGCGGTCCAGCTCCAGGATCCATTCCGCGGCGTTGTCCAGGAAATAGCGGTCATGGGTGACCGCCACCACGGTGCCCGGATAGTCGTGCAGGAACAGTTCCAGCCAGTCAACCGACTCGGCGTCCAGGTGGTTGGTCGGCTCGTCCAGCAGCAACATGTCCGGCTTGGACAGCAGCAGCCGGCACAGCGCGACGCGGCGTTTCTCACCGCCGGACAGTGGCCCGATCTTCGCGTCCCACGGCGGCAGGCGCAAGGCGTCGGCAGCCACCTCCAACTGGCGCTCCAGCGCGTGCGCATCATTGGCGGCCAGCAGGTTTTCCAGCTTCTGCTGTTCCTCCGCCAGCTTGTCGAAATCCGCACCTTCCTCGGCGTAGGCAGCATAGATTTCCTCCAGCCGCTTTTGCGCATCGAGGATCTCCGACACGCCTTCTTCCACCGCCTCGCGCACGGTCTTGTCCGGGTCCAGATGCGGCTCCTGCGCCAGATAGCCGATTTTCGTGCCCGGTTGCGCGCGCGCCTCGCCCTGGAAGTCGGTGTCCACGCCGGCCATGATGCGCAGCACGGTGGATTTGCCCGCGCCGTTGACGCCGAGCAGGCCGATTTTCGCGCCGGGAAAGAAGCTGAGCGAGATGTCCTTGATGATGTGGCGCTTGGGCGGAACGATCTTGCTCACGCCATTCATGGTGTAGATGTACTGCATGCATGACTCCGTGTGACGTGCGTGCGCGTTGTGCGCCTGCCGCGCGGCTTGGCCGCGCGTGAAACGGGACAGTATAGCTGGTCACCGGCGGCGCTCGGCCCCGCGCCGACGTCCGCAGGCGTCGCCGCCAATGTCGCGGCCGAACGCCTCTGGTGGCTGCAAAACCGCATGGGCGCTACACTTTCAAGGCTTCATCCCGCCCAACTTTTTTGCCGAGGTCACGATGTTCTCCAAGGACTGCAGCATTGCCGGTTACGACGACGAACTGGCGCGCGCGATCGCCGATGAAGGCCGCCGCCAGGAGGACCACGTTGAGCTGATCGCCTCGGAGAACTACGCCAGCCCGCGGGTGATGGAAGCGCAGGGTTCCAAGCTCACCAACAAGTACGCCGAGGGCTATCCGGGGCACCGCTACTACGGCGGCTGCGAATACGTGGACGTGGCCGAGCGCCTGGCCATCGAGCGCGTCAAGCAGTTGTTTGGCGCCACCTACGCCAATGTGCAGCCGCATTCCGGCTCGCAGGCCAACCAGGCGGTGTACTTCGCGCTGCTGCAGCCTGGCGACACCATTCTGGGCATGAGCCTGGCGCACGGTGGCCACCTCACCCATGGCGCCAAGCCCAACATCTCCGGCAAGCTGTTCCACGCGGTGCAGTACGGCGTCAATGAGCAGGGCCTGGTCGACTACGACGAAGTCGAACGCCTTGCCGTCGAACACCAGCCGAAGATGCTGGTGGCCGGTTTCAGCGCCTCTTCGCAGGTGATGGACTGGGCGCGCTTCCGCGCCATTGCCGACAAGGTCGGCGCGTACCTGTTCGTGGACATGGCGCACGTCGCCGGCCTCATCGCCGCTGGCGTGTATCCCAGCCCGCTGCCGCACGCGCATGTGGTGACCTCCACCACCCACAAGACGCTGCGCGGGCCGCGCGGCGGCTTCATCGTCGCATCGCGTCCGGCGATGGGCGAGGGCGCGGATGACATCGAGAAGAAACTGCAGTCGATCGTCTTTCCCGGCATTCAGGGCGGGCCGTTGATGCACGTCATCGCGGCCAAGGCAGTGGCCTTCAAGGAAGCGCTGCAGCCGGACTTCAAGGACTATCAGACGCAGGTGGTGAAGAACGCTAAGGCCATGGCCAGGGCCTTCATGGACCGCGGCTACAAGATCGTGTCCGACGGCACCGAAAACCACCTGATGCTGGTGAACCTGATCGGCCGCGACGTCACCGGCAAGGACGCTGAAGCCGCGCTGGGCCGCGCCAACATCACCGTCAACAAGAATGCGGTGCCCAACGACCCGCGCAAGCCTTTCGTCACCTCCGGCCTGCGCGTGGGCACGCCGGCCGTCACGACCCGCGGTTACAAGGAAGCGGACGTCACCGAACTGGCCGGCTGGATTTGCGACGTGCTGGATGCGCCGGGGGACGAGGCCGTGATCGCCGCCGTTCGCGAAAAAGTCGTCGCCCAGTGCCACCGGTTTCCGGTGTATGGCTGAGGAACCGGGAATCGGGAACAGGGAATGGGGAACAGGGAATTGCACGCGGCTCCTGCAGATGTGCTTTCCCCCATTGCCTATTTCCTGTTCCCCAGTCCCGGCTTTCTGATGCACTGCCCGTTCTGCCAGCACGAAGACACCCGGGTGATCGACTCGCGCCTGACCGACGACGGCGGCAGCGTGCGGCGGCGGCGCGAGTGTCCGCAATGTGGCGAACGTTTCAACACGTTCGAGACGGCCGAGTTGAAGTTGCCGACGGTGGTCAAGAGCGGCGAGCGTCGCGAAATGTTTGACGAGCGCAAGCTGCGCACCAGTTTCGAACGTGCGTTGCAGAAGCGTCCCGTGCCCAGCCACGCGGTGGACACGTCGGTGCGCGCCATCGTCAACGACCTGCGGCGCAGTGGCGAGCGCGAGGTGCCGTCGCGGCAGATCGGTGAACTGGTGATGCGCGAACTGAAGAATCTGGACCAGGTCGCCTACGTGCGCTTTGCCTCGGTCTATCGCAAGTTCGAGGACATGCAGGCGTTCCGCGAGGAAATCGAAAAGCTCGAGCGCGATCTGCCCGGGCTGGACGAGTTGCAGTTGCCGCTGCTCGGCGGCGGCAGGGACAAGTAGCCGCGCCGTTCCATTTGCGCCGTGACGCCTGCTCGATGATCAGGGCCTCGGCGAATGGCAGCAGCAGGCGCATGGCCAAGCAGCCCAGCCCGGCTATGGTGATCAGTCCGAGGAACAGGGAAATGCCGAACATGACATCCGCCAACGGCACACCGAGAAACCACAACGCGAGCAAGCCGAAGACGAGGTTGAGCAGCCGTTGCAAAACCATCAGTTGTTCTTCAGCTGCCATGCCTGCTCGCTGCAACCCGATCGCGTCGCCCCGCGGCACTTGCTTTGACACCACAAGATGGGACGTGCACCAAGCCGTCGGGGTCGAGCCTTGCGGCGGGGCAAGATGATGCCGTCGTTCTCCGCGATTGATCACGCGCACATGGCCCACGCCCTGCGCCTGGCGCGGCGCGGCCTGTACACGACCGCGCCCAATCCGCGCGTGGGTTGCATCGTGGCGCAAGGTGCGGACGTTGTCGGCGCAGGATTCCACCAGCGCGCCGGCGAGCCTCATGCGGAGGTCTTCGCCCTGCGCGAAGCAGGCACAGGGGCGCGCGGCGCGACCGTGTACGTGACGTTGGAGCCCTGCGCCCATTACGGCCGTACGCCACCGTGCGCTGAAGCATTGATCGCCGCCGGTGTGGCGCGCGTGGTCGTCGCGGTAGAAGACCCGTTTGCGCAGGTCGCCGGCCGCGGGCTGTCGATGCTTCGCGATGCCGGCATCACGGTGGAAACCGGCCTGCTGGGTGACGCTGCGCGTGAACTCAACCTGGGTTTCTTCAGTCGCATCGAGCGCGGCCGACCGTGGCTGCGTGTGAAACTGGCCATGAGCCTGGACGGTCGCATCGCGCTCGCCAGCGGCGAATCGAAGTGGATCACCAGTGCCGCCGCCCGCGCCGACGTGCAGCGTTGGCGCGCACGCAGCTCGGCCATCCTCACCGGTAGCGGCACGGTGCTGGCCGACGACCCACGCCTGACCGTGCGCCTGCCTGCAGGCGAAGCGTTCACGCCGCCGCTGCGGGTGGTGCTGGATGGGCAACTGCGCACGCCTGCTGCAAGCCATGTGCTGGACGGCTCGGCGCCGACGCTGGTGTTGCATGCGGACACTGCGCAACGCGTGCCTCCGCCCGCGTCTTGCCCCGACGCAAACGCAGTCGGCGCGCAGTCCGCAGCGCGCTCGCGACCGTGCGCTGCCGAGTACCGGGCCGTGTCCGGCTGCGACGGCATGCTCGACCTGCGCGCGGTGCTTGGCTTGCTCGCAGCGCGGGGCTGCAGCGAGGTCCAGGTCGAAGCCGGCCCCACCCTGTGCGGCGCGTTGCTGGACGCCGGACTGGTCGACGAGGTACTGCTTTACGTCGCGCCGGTACTGCTTGGTGACGGCGCCCGTCCGCTGCTGCGTCTGCCGACGCTCACGGACATGGCTGCACGCTGGTCGCTGGATGTGCTTGACCAGCGTGCCGTCGGCGCCGACTGGCGTCTGCGCCTGCGTCCGGCAGGCCCGGCTGCCGGCGAAGGGCTCAAGGCGTAGCCGCGCCGCGCTGCGGCGTCGCCCCGTGGCGCGGTGGTAGACTTCGCGCGTCGGCTTGCGGTCCGGGGCCGGCATCTCACAGCGTCTTCAGGGCGGGGCGAAATTCCCCACCGGCGGTAGGTTGCTTTCGGCTGGTGCCGGCAACGAGCCCGCGAGCGCCTGCGGTCGAGCCGGCAACGGTACGAACGCGGGGTCAGCAGATCCGGTCTGACTCCGGAGCCGACGGTTGGAAGCGGGCCATCGCTTCCTCACAGTCCGGATAAAGAGAAGACGGCACGACAGGCGCATTGCAGGCGTTTGTCTGGCCATGCCTTGGGGCGTACTCGCTCAATCCATGCGGGATACGTTGCATGCAATCCACAGCCACGCTGCCGTCCGTCGCCTTGCATCTGCAGGCGCGTTAGATGTTTACCGGCATTGTCCAATCCGTGGGACGTATCAGCCGGCTTGAACGGCGCGGCGGCGATGTGCGCCTGTCCGTGGAGACGGCCCGTTCCGCCAGTGCTGGCCTGGATCTGACCGATGTGCAAACGGGCGACTCCATCGCGGTATCGGGCGTGTGCCTGACGGTGATCGCGCTGGCCGCGCGCAGCTTCAGCGCCGACGTCTCCAACGAGACACTGGCGTTGACTTCGCTGGGCCAGTTGCAGAGCGGTGATGGGGTAAACCTGGAAAAGGCATTGCGCCTGGCGGACCGGCTCGGCGGCCACCTGGTGTCCGGTCATGTCGATGGCCTGGGCAAGGTAGTGTCCATCACGCCGGACGGTCGCTCGCAGCGCTGGACATTCGAGCTGCCGCCGACGCTCACGCGCTATGTCGCGGCCAAGGGCTCGGTGTGCATCGATGGCGTCAGTCTTACCGTCAACGAAGTTGCCGGCCAGCGTTTTGGGGTCAACCTGATCCCGCACACGATCGAGCACACCGCGTTCCACGAACGTCATGTCGGCGATGCGGTGAATATCGAAGTGGATGTGATCGCCCGTTATGTCGAACGGCTGCTGTCCACCACCGGGACGCCACGGCTGGACGAGAATTTCCTCAAGCAAAACGGCTTTGCTTGAGCCCCACCCCTTCTCCCGCGAAAGAGAAGGGGAACAACCTGAATCCGGACCGATTCCATGACCTTCAACTCCATCCCTGAAATCCTCCAGGACATCCGCGCCGGGCGCATGGTGGTGATGCTCGATGACGAAGGGCGCGAGAACGAGGGCGACC
>JBDTIE010000026.1:0-14716 GCA_039936515.1 Rhodanobacter sp.
CCGCCGCCGAACCACCACGCCGGCTCGACACCATCCTTGTGCGCTTCGAAATAGCGCACGTTGGCGTGGGTGGTGGGCACATGCGGGTTGCGCGGGTGCAGCACCAGCGACACGCCGGTGGCGATGAAGCTGCCGCCAGCCAGGTCCGGGCGGTGCGCGGTGGCGCTGGGTGGCAGCGGATGCCCCGCCACGCGCGAGAAATTCACGCCGGCCTGCTCGAACACCGCCCCGTCGCGCAGCACGCGCGTGCGTCCGCCGCCACCGGCGGCACGCGTCCACGCATCCTCGACAAAGTGTACGCCGCCGTCGGCGCGTTCGATCGCCGTGCAGATGCGGTCCTGCAACTGGCGCAAAAACGCTTCGGCGCGGTCGGCCTGCTCGCTCATGATGCTGTCCGTGGGATGTCGCCAGGAAGCTTAGTGGCTGGTCTGCGCCAGCGCATCCGGGCGCGCGCGTACACCTCGTGCAATACCGGTCGCGCCGATTCGCCTCACCTTCATGCGCCGCTGGCCACGATGTCAGGCCATCACGCCACGCCTGCTGGCACAACTTCTAGGCAAGCAACACCTCCACAGATAGGCTTTCGCCATGTCCTCTTTCATGCCGCCACTGGCGATCAGCGCATACACCGCCACCTCGGCCATGGGCCGCGGCGTGGATGCACACGTGGCCTGCCTGCGCAGCGAACACAGCGCGCTGCAGCCCAACGATTTCACCGACGCGCCCTTGCCGTGCTGGATCGGCCGGGTCGACGCACTGGAGCAAGCGCCGCTGCCGAGCGCGCTCGCCGACTGGGATTGCCGCAACAACCGCCTGGCCTGGCTGGGTTTGCACCAGGACGGCTTCCATGAGCGCGTGCTGGCCGCGCGCGAGCGTTACGGCGCCGCGCGCGTGGCGGTGCTGCTGGGCACCTCCACCGCCAGCATCGGCGCGACCGAAGACGCTTACCGGCAGCTTGATGCCGACGGACAATTTCCGCCGCAGCTGCGGCGTCCGGTCATCCACAACCCGCACTCGCTGGCGGCGTTTGTCGCGGCCGCGCTGGAGCTGGAAGGGCCCTGCCTGACCCTGTCCACCGCGTGCTCATCCAGTGCCAAGGTGTTTGCCAGCGCCGCGCGCTTGCTGGCGCTGGGCGTGATTGACGCGGCGCTGGTCGGCGGCGTGGACACGCTGTGCGGCAGCGTGCTGTTTGGTTTCGGTGCGCTGGAGCTGGTGTCACGCGCGCCGTGCCGGCCGTTCGACGCGCTGCGCGACGGCATCTCCATCGGCGAGGCGGCCGGCTTTGCGCTGCTGGAGCGCACCGACGCCGCGCCATCTGCGCCGCGCCTGATCGGCTACGGCGAGGCCACCGATGCGCACCACATGTCCACCCCGCATCCGGACGGCCTGGGTGCGGAGCTGGCGCTACGCGCGGCGCTGGAGCGCGCCGGCCTGCAACCGGCGGCGGTCGACTACATCAACCTGCACGGCACCGCCAGCATCAAGAACGACGAAGTGGAGGCCGCGCTGGTCGCGCGCATGTTCCCGTCGACGACGCGCGCCAGTTCCACCAAGGGCTGGACCGGGCACACGCTGGGCGCGGCCGGCATCGTGGAAGCGGTGATCACGCTGCTGGCAATGCAACACGACCTGGTTCCGGGCAACCTGGGCGGCGACGATCCGGACCCGGCATGCGGCCCGCAACTGGCGTGGCGCAACGAGCCGCGGCGCGTGGATGTGGCACTGAGCAACTCCTTCGGCTTTGGCGGCAACAACGCCTGCCTGGCCTTCGCCCGCGGCGGAGCCGGCGCATGAGCGTGCTGCGCGTGTATGTCGAGGGTATCGGCCTGTGGTCACCGGAACTGGCCGACTTTGCCGCTTTGCGCTCTTTGCTGGATGGCGGGCCCCTCGCGGCGCCGACGCCGCGTCCGCCGGCCAGCGTGTTGCCGCCCAACGAACGCCGACGCGCACCGGCGAGCGTGCTGCTGGCGGCCGAAGTAGCGGCGCAGGCGGTGGCGATGAGCCGGCACGAGGCGGCGGAGCTGGCATGCGTGTTTGCCTCCGCGCATGGCGACCAGGCCATCACCGACGACATGTGCGCGACCCTGGCGCGCGCGCCCGGCGAGCTGTCGCCAACGCGCTTCCACAACTCCGTGCACAACGCCGCGGTGGGCTACTGGACCATCGCCACGCATTGCCACGCCCCGTCCACCGCCGTGGCGGCGCAGCGCGCCAGCTTCGGCGCGGGCCTGCTCGAGGCGGCCGCGCAGGTGCTGGCCGAACGCCGGCCGGTGTTGCTTGCCTGCAGCGATGTCACCGGCGTCGGGCCGCTGCGCACCGTCACTGGCTGCGATGCGCCCTTTGGCTGCGCGCTGGTCCTGGCCCCCGAACGCGGCGAGCGCTCGCTGGCGCAACTGGACCTGCAACTGATCGAGCCACAGCCGGACACGGCCTTGGCCGAACCGCTGGCCAGCTGGCGCGAGCACAACCCTTCGGCGCCGGCCTTGGCGCTGCTGGTCGATTTGGCTCGCGACGGCGGCCGCTGCCAGTTGGCCGCGTCGCCGACGCTGGGCCTGCAGGTGACCACGGAGAACCTCGCGTGACCGCAACCTTGCCGCGCTGGTGCGTTCTGATCCCGTGCCTGAACGAGGAGGTGGCCATCCAGGGCATCGTCGAATCGGTGCTGGCACTGGGCGCGTCGGTGATCGTCGTCGATGACGGCTCGGACGACCGCACGCCGGACATCGTAGCCGCGTTGCCGGTCACCCTGCTGCGCCACGCCGAACGCCGCGGCAAGGGCGAGGCGCTGCGCCAGGGTTTTCGCGAAGCCCTGCGCCAGGGTTATGACGCGGTGCTGACCATGGACGGCGACGGCCAGCACCTGGCCGAGGACATCCCACGCATCGTCGCGGCGGCGGCGCAGTATCCGCAGCACATCGTCATCGGCGCCAGGTTGCTCAACCGCGAACAGCAGCCGCGGGCACGCCAGCGCGCCAATGGCGTGGCTGACTGGGGCATCTCCTGGGCCTGCGCGCAACCCATTGCCGACACCCAGAGCGGCCAACGCTGGTATCCGCGCGCGGCACTGGAACTGGTCGACCTGCCAGCGGAGGACTTCGTGTTCGAGGCGGCGATCCTGATCGCCGCCTCGCGCGAAAAGAAGCTGGGCGTCGTCTCCGTGCCTATCGCCTCGCGGTACCACGGCAGCTTCCGGCCCAGCCACCTCAAGCCGATCCGCGACGTCACCCGCATCACCACCTACACCATCAGCCGGGTGTTCCATTACGGTGACGTCATGGCCAGTCACCGGCGTTCGCGCGCCATGCCCATCGTCATCGACGACGGCCCGGCTGCCTGAGCTGCAGAGTGGCCGGCCGCAATCATCGACACCCCGCACAACCCTGGAGCCGGCATGAACCCGAATACGCGTGAAGCGGTCATCCTTGGCGGCGGCCTGGCCGGCCTGTGCCTGGCGCTGCAACTGCGCGGCGAATTCCCGGATATGGATATCCTGGTGCTGGAGCGCAATCGCCATCCGCTGCCGGCGGCCGCACACAAGGTCGGCGAGTCCACGGTCGAAATCGGCGCGCACTACTTCGACCACACCCTGGGGCTGCGCGATCACCTTGATAGTGCGCACATCCGCAAGTTCGGCCTGCGCTACTTTTTTTCCGAAGGCCGCAATGACATCGAGAACACCACCGAGCTGGGTACCAGCCAGCTGCTGCCGGTGCCCAGTTACCAGATCGATCGCGGCATCTTCGAGAATTTCCTCGGCGCCGAAGCACGCCGGCGCGGCATCGACTTCCGCGACGGCGCCACGGTCAAAAGCTTCACCCTGGGCGAGCACGGCGCCGCGCACGAAGTGCGCTTTATTGACGACGACGGCGAGCACGCTGTCGACGCGCGCTGGCTGCTGGACGCCTCCGGCCGCGCCGGGCTGCTGCGCCGACGGCTTGAGCTGACACTGGACAACGGCCACCATGCCAACGCGGTGTGGTTTCGCATGGACACCCGGCTGAAGATCGACCAGTGGAGTGACGACGCGCAATGGAGCGCGCGCTGCGATCCGCCGGAGCGCTGGCGCTCGACCAACCACCTGATGGGTCCGGGCTACTGGGCCTGGCTGATCCCGCTCGGGTCCGGGGCGCACTCGGTGGGCATCGTCTGCGACGCGGCGATGCACCCGCTCGAAGGCATGCGCGACTTCGAGCGCGCACTGCAATGGCTGCATGAAAAGCAGCCGGCGATGGGCCGCGCCATCGCCGCCGAGCGCGACAGCCTGCTCGACTTCCGTTTCCTGCGAAATTATTCGCACAGCAGCAAGCAGCTGTTCAGCGCCGACCGCTGGGCGCTGACCGGCGAGGCCGGCACCTTCCTCGATCCGTTCTATTCGCCCGGCAGCGACTTCATTGCCATCAGCAACACCTACATCGTGGCCCTGCTCGGCCACGATCGCGCCAACCGCAACATCGCGCCGTACGCGCACTTTTACGAGAAGCTGTATTTCTCCTTCTACGAAAACACGCTGTCACTATTTCGCGACCAATACCCGCTGTTCGGCAATGCGCAGGTGCTGTCGGCCAAGGTGATCTGGGACTATGCCTATTACTGGGGCGTGTTGTGCCAGCTGGTGTTCCAGCACCGGCTCACCGACCTGGACCTGCTCGGCGAGATGCGTCCGGAACTGGAGCGCGCGCAGGCGCTGAACACGCGCATGCAGGCGCTGTTTCTCCAGTGGCATGCCGCCGGCGGCGGACAGACGCGTCGGGAGATGCTCGACCAGTGCGCGCTGCCGTGGTTTGCCGAGCTCAACGCCACCTTGTACGACGCGCTCGACGACGCTGGCGTGCGTGCCCGCCTGCGCGACAACGTGCGCATGCTTGATGGCCTCGCCGATGCGCTGGTGCTGCAGGCCAGCGCCGCCGACCCCGCGTTGCGCGCGCCGATGTCGGGGCAACCGCTGCCACCGCTGTTCAACGCGGTGGCCTGAGCCGGCAAGCCGTCAGCCCATGCCGCCGTTGATGCCGATCACCTGGCCGTTGATGTAGGCGGCCGCGTCGCTGCACAGGAACGCCACCAGCGCGGCAACCTCCTCCGGTTTGCCCGCGCGTTGCGCCGGCACCATCTGGCGGATGACCGCCGGCGCAAACGTCGCGTCAGTCATGTGTCCGGCGATCACGCCCGGCGCCACCACGTTGACGGTGATGCCGCGCGAAGCCATCTCGCGTGCCAATGACTTGCTCGCCCCGTGCAACGCGGCCTTGGCCGCCGCGTAGTTGGTCTGTCCGCGGTTGCCCAGGGTTGCCGCCACTGAACTGACCGACACGATGCGGCCAAAGCGCTGCCGCGCCATCGGCAGCAGCAGCGGCTGGGTGACGTTGAAGAAGCCATGCAGCGACACGTCGATCACGCGGTGCCATTGTTGTTCGCTCATGCCGGCCATCGGCGCGTCGTCATGCACGCCGGCGTTGTTGACCAGCACGTGGATCGGCCCTTCGGCCAGCAACGCCTCCAGCGCTCCGCGCGTGGCAGGCGCTGCGGTGACATCAAAGGCCACTGCCTGAGCGCTGCCGCCGCCTGCGCGGATCGTGGCCGCCAACGCCTCGGCCTTTTCGTGCCCGGCGTTGGCGTGGACCAACACGTGATAGCCGCCTGCGGCCAATGCGCGGCAGATCGCGCCACCGATATCGCCGCTGCCGCCAGTCACCAGCGCGCGACGTGGCGCCGGATTGTCGGATGCTGGATTCATGTTGCAGCTCCACTGCTTTGTTCCGCCGTGGCTGACTGCGGATGGATGACCGCCGCGCGCCCGCTGGCAAGCAGCTGGCCGGCAAGCTCCACGGCAAAGGTGTATTGCGCGCCATGCGCGTCGGAAAGAAGGCACTGCGCGTGGACGTCCAGACGTCCAACTGGCGGGACGTATTCGACCGCCAGGAGCACATCGCGCAAGCTGACGAGCATGCCCGGACGCGCCGCATGCAAGCCGTGTTCGCGCGCCAGCAATGCGCCATGCAGAGCCATGGCTTGTGCGCCGTATTCGGCCAGGTGCACGGCGTGCAGCCCGTGCGCGCCGCGCAGCGGATTGTCCACGCGCACGTGGCTGGCACTGACCGCATGCAAGCCTTGCTCGTCCCATGCGACCACCGCGTCGAGCAGGCACATGGCGCCGGCGTGCGGCAGCAGGTGCGCCCAGTCAGTCCTGGCGAGCATGTGGCGCCATCAGGATGGACAGGCAGAAATGGAAGGCCACGCCCAGACTCACAGTGAGCCCGATCGCGCGCAGCACCGGGATGCTGGCCCACGCCAGCATGCCAAACACCAGCAGCGCGGACAGCACGCAGACGATGGTGGCGTGCAGCACCCTCCGCTGCTCGGCGGCGTCGCCGGTGTCACGCTCGAAAAACAGCGCGTAATGCAGGCCCAGGCCACCGGCAAGGATCAGCGCCACCAGGTGGAACAGCGAGATCTCGATGCCGATGGCGCGCTCCACCGCCAGCACCAGAAACGTGGCCAGCGTCATCGGCGCCAGCACATGCCAGGCGCGGCGCACGCTGCGCAAGGCGAAGCTGATGGTCAGCACCAACGCCAGTGCCGCCAGCAGCAGCGCGTGCAGGATGCGGTTGCGGTAATCCACCACCAATGATTCGGATGCGGCCTTCATGTCCAGCAACCGCACGTGGCCACCGGAGCCGGCGCCCAGTGCCTGCAGCGCGGACACGTCACGCACGCCGCTGACCGTGCCCAGGCCAAGCCAGTGGCCGTCGCGCTTGACCAGCATGGCGGCCAGACGCTGACCCAGAGGCGAGCTGGCGTAGTTTTCAGGTGTCAACGGTGGCAAATGACGCGCGGTTTCCACGTCGTGCAAAAACGGCGCGAACACGTCGGAGCGAAACGGCAGGCCTTGCAAGGCGGCATCCAGCTCGCGCCGCAGCGTGGCCGGATCGGGCAACCTGGCCTGCCGCGCGCGCTGAACGGCCACCGATGGCAAGTAGCGCGCCGGCAATTCCAGCGCGTCGGCCGCACCCTTGGCCAGCAGCGCATCCACCGCCGGTTGCAGTTTTTCCGACAGCGCCAGCACACCCTGTTCGCTGGGTGCACTGAGCACCAGCAGGTAGCGCACGTCCGGCGCGCCCAGTGCCGCGCGCAGCCGCGCGTCGTGCACCAGCATCGCTTGCGGCAGCGGGGTGAGCGCGGCCAGGTTGTTCTGCCAGAACGGCCCGCGCGCAGTCCACAGCAACGCCACGATGACCGCGGCCACCAGCAGCGGAATCCAGCGCGGGCGCGGCAGGCGATCGACCAGGTCGCGCGCGCGCTTGAGCCAGGGCATGTCCGCAACATCGCGCACGCGCCGCGGCAGCAGGTACGGCAGCAAGTAGCGCGTGCTGAGCCCGGCCACCAGCAGGCCGACGATGGTGAACACCGCCAGTTGCTGCAGGCCGGTTACGCCGGAGGCGTAGAACGCGGCGTAGGCGATGCACGCTGAGGCGATGGCCGTCAGCAGCAACGGCCACAGTGCGCGCACGCTGGCCACGGCGTCCTCGCCGGCGCGGCGATGGCTGAGTACGCGTATGGGATATTCCTGCGCCACTCCGAGCAAGGTGAAGCCAAACGCCAGGGTGATGCCGTGCACCGCCGGAAACACCAGCGTGAGCGCGGCAATGCCGGCGAGCGCCGCGCTGGCGATGGGCAGCGCCGACAGCAACAGCGACGCGACGCTGCGGTAGGCCAGCAGCAGCAAGGCGATGAAGCCGACGGTGGAGATACGCCCGATCCAGTCCGCCTGGTGCCGCGTCTGCGCACCCATGACCACACTGAAATAACCCGGTCCGCTCAACTGCAGGCGCGCCTGTGCGCTGCCGGGCAAGGCATGGAACGCGCGTTCGATGCCATCGACCGCCTGCTGCTGCGCGCCCGGGTCAAACCCGGCCGCCACCGTCTGCACCAGCAGCAGGGCTTCGTCCTTCGGCGAGAACCACACGCCTTCGCGTATCTGTGGTGATTTCGCCGGGGCCCATTGCCGCGCCAGCTTCAGCACCTCCAGCGTCGGGTCGCGCGGCAGCAGGTCCTTGAGCAGGCTGGCCGCTGGCGAGGACAGGTCGTCCACGCGCTGTTGCAGCTCGTCAGCCAGGTAGTCCGCGTCCAGCGGCTGCGTATCCAGCGTGGGCGAAAGCAGGTAGCGATAGGGCAACAGCTTGGGGTCCAGCGCACCCAGATCGAAGCTGCCGTTGATCACCTGGCTGTAGTGCGCATCGTGCTTCAGCGCCGCGACCAGACCCTGGCTCAGGCCCGCCAGCTGTGCATCCGTCGCACCGGAGATCGACACCAGCAGCAGCCGCGAGCCCGGACCTTCGCCGACCTGCTCCATCAGCAGGCGCTGGTCGGGCGTGGTCGGCGCCGGCATGAAGCTGCGCAGGTCCGAACTGACGTGCAGTCGCTGGCTGACCATCCAGCCCAGTCCGGCAAGCGCCAGCAGCCACAGCACCAGCAACGTGGCGCGCGCGCCGCGACCCACGATCAGGGAGTGCCCTGGCACAGCGCGGCGAGGCTTTCGCGTGTCGGCTGCGCCGGCATCTTCGCCGCCAGCGGTCCGAGCAGGTCGACCGCCAGGTCACCGTCGACCTCCTGCATGCGCATGCAGCGCGACTGCCCGCCGTAACCGTCGATGCTGATGCGCGCGATGGTCCTGGCCACACGCGCATCACGCGGGGTCAGGTCCAGCGTCCACGCGCCTGCCGCCTCGCCTTGGCGCTCGATGACAAAGGCCTGCTGCAATCTGCCGGCATCACCGCTCAGCAAGGCGACGAAACTATCCAGCAACACCTGCAGCTGCGGCGCGCGCGCCAGTGAAAAATGCCGGGCGCGCTTGCCTTCGCGTTGCTGGGTGACTTCGCCGTTGGCGATGGTTGCGGTCTCGGCACGGGGTTGAGCAACCCGTCGCTGCAACTGGTCGCCGCCCAGCCAAGCCAATTCACCGGATACCACCAGTGGTCGATCCAGCAGGCGCATGAAGCGCGCTTCGGCAAACGCCGTGCGCGCCGGCGCGGCCTGACCAAGCGCGGCGATCAGCGCCTGCGTGGCCGGCGGTAACGGGGCGACTTGCACCGCCGCTTCACAGTGCGACGCGCCCACCCACAGTAGCGGCAGGCTCAGCAGCAGGCGCGCCAGCCGCTTCGGGTGCCGATTCTTGTTGCCAGAAATCATAGAAATTGAACCAGTTGTAGGGAGCCACGCGGACGTAATGTTCCACGCGTCGAGCATAACCGGCGATGAGCGAGTGCAACGCCGCGGCGCGCGCATGGCGCGGCATGTCGATCCGTTCGGCGTATGGCTCGAATACCAGCCGATAACGGTTGCCACCCAGGTACAGTCCAAAACACAACACCACCGGCACGTGCAGCGAGGCGGCCAGCAGCCACGGGCTGACCGGGAACGGCGCCGGTTCACCCAGAAAATCGACCCGATGCAGCACTTCGTGTTCGTGTCCGCGGTCGGCCAGCAAGGCCACCACCGCGCCCTCGGCGCAGGCCTCGGCCATGGCCAGGGCGATCGATGTGCCGCCGAGCGCGGCATCGATCACGCAAGCGCCGACCTCCGGCGCCAACGCCTCCAGCAACTCGGTCAACGCCGGCGTTTTCTGCTTGTCCAGCACCACGCGCAGGCGCATGTCCGGTCGCCGCGCGCCAACCGCGCGCAGTGCCTCGAAGCTGCCCTGGTGCGAACCCAGCAGCAGCACGCCGCGGCCGTGCGCCAGGCATGCGTCAAGCTGCTCCAGGCCTTCGGTTTCAATGTGGAAATCGCGCTCGCCGTGGGTCAGCAGGAACACCCGGTCCAGGATCGTCGCCGAGAAGCAATGCAGGTGGCGCAATTTTTCCCACGGCGTTGCCGGCCGGCCCCACACCCGCTGCAGGTAGGCTGCCGATGCGCGCCGCTCCGGCCCGCGCCGCACATAGAAATACAGCGTGATCGGATACAGCAGCGCGCGGCTGACGCGCCGCCCGCCGTACAACGCGATGGTGCGGATCAGCCAGATCGCGAAGTGTCCGCCGCCTTCGGGGCGCTCGTGCCAGTGCGTGGCGCTCATGGCGCGCCCTCGACCAGCCCGCGCGCCAGCACGCTGTCGCCGTTGGCAATCTCGAAACGCATGCGCAGCGCCTGTCCTGCAACCTCATGCAGGTGCACCACCGCGCGTTGCCCGGGCAACAGCGGCGCGACGAACTTGGCCTGCAGCACGCGACCCAACCGTTGCTGGCGACGCGCGCGCAGCGCTTGCGCAACCTGCTCCAGCAGCATCACGCCGGGCACCATCGGATTGCCGGGAAAGTGGCCGGCCAATGCCGGGTGCGTCGGCTCAACGCAAAACGTGTGCGCATGCTCGCCCGCGCCCAGCGGCAGGGCCGGGTCCGACTCGTGCAACAGTCGCGGCCAGTTGGCCGCCAGCTGGCGCAGGAAACTCGCCAACCCCGGATGCTGCAGATGGCGCAGGTACCAGCGCCGCCATGCGTACTCCAGCACGAACACCGCCGGCAGCAGCGCGTAGCCGCCCACGTGCAGCCAGGCGTCGGCCCAGCGCTGGTCCAGCCGCAGTGGGGTGCCGATGCCAAACCGCGCCAGCGCGCCACTGCCGTCGGCAAACAGCCACAGCAGCGCCAGCGCCACGGCCTGCACCAGCATCAGTCCGGCCCAGAAAACAGTCAGGGCCCGCGCGTAACCAGCCACGCCGCGGTCGGCCAGTCGCGCCTCGCCCTCGATCGCGGCGATGCAGCGCGCCACCAGTGGCCGCTCGCGCCGCAAGCTGCGCCCGAACCACCACGCCAGCAGGGCGCAGATCACCACCGGCACGGCTTCCAGCAGCAGATCGCCGAAGCCGGCCAGGCCCAGCGCAATCACCAGCGCCTGCGCCAGCAGCCATGCCAGCCAGGCGCCAACACGCATGCGCAACAAACCCGGCGCGGCCACCGCGGTGGCGAGCAACATCAAGGCAATGACAGACAGGAGCGGGTTGTGCGTCAGCCAGCCGGCGACAACCAGCGCCGCGTACGCCAGCCACAACGGCACCAGCAAGGAAAGCGGTACGCCGGTCACGACATCAAGCGCCGGGGACGGGCGCGCTTCACGCCGCGCGGTGCTGCTCCACATGCGCGGTCAAACTGCGCAGGTTGGTGAAGATCTGCTTGTTGTCCGGATTGTCCGAGCGCAGCTGGAAGCCATAGCGCTTGGACACGGCCAGCGCGATCTCCAGCGCATCGATGGAATCGAGCCCCAGCTCGCCGCCGAACAACGGGGCTTCCGGGTCGATCTGGGCGGCCGTGACGGCCTCCAGGTTGAGGCATTCCACGATCATTGAGGCCAGTTCGTGCTCTGCCGCGGTCTGCTCTGCCATGCTCGCTTCCGTACCCTTTGTGCATTGCCTCCCCCCGGTGGCAGTGGCCGCGGAGTGTAACATAGCCGGTTTGTTGCCCCTCGCCTTCCATTACCCTGCATCGCATGTTTCCAGGTCGTGAAAACCCCAGAGCCGATCCGCTGGCGCGCCGCGCGCCGCAGGTCGCCTACCGCATGCTTGACCTGCCGCGCGCGCTGGCGGCCGACGGCACGCTGGCGGTGTTCGGATTCGGCGCGGCAAGTGGCGCCAGCGACGATCCGCGTTGGCTGCCAGTTGCACTGGAGCCGCTGCAACAACCAGCGCCGCTGGAGATCTGGCAGGTCGACGCGCCCGTCCTCTGCGGCCGCAGCGATGCGCTGCAATGGTCCACCGGTGGCGGCTGGTTGTTTGCCGCCATCGAAGTGGATGAGCGCGAACATGGCGGCCCGGGACCGGCCGCCGAGCACGCCTATACACAGTTGCGCCAGTTCGTCGCCACGCGTGCCGAGCACCACGTCCTGCGCCTGTGGAACTACCTTGCGGACATCAACCACGGTGCGGGCGACGCCGAACGCTACAAGCAGTTTTGCGACGGCCGCGCGCGCGGCATGGCGAGTTTCTTCGGCGACGGTTTCCCCGCGGCTAGTGCGCTGGGCCACCACGGCCGGCAACATCTTTTGCAAGTCTACCTGCTGGCCTGCGACCAGGCCGGCACGCGCGTGGAAAACCCGCGCCAGGTCAGCGCCTGGCGCTATCCGCGCCAATACGGCCGCACGCCACCAAGTTTTGCCCGTGCCATGGCCTTGCCGGCGTTCGATTCGCTGGCCATCTCCGGCACCGCGGCGGTCGTCGGCCACGCCTCCGCGCACGAGGACGACCTGGACGCGCAACTGGCCGAAACCCTGATCAACATCGACGCCCTGCTTGCCAGCGCCGGCATGCCGGTTGAGTTGGGCGCGCACTGTCCTCTCAAGGTCTACCTGCGCCATGCCGCGGACCTTGAGCACGTGCGCGAGCGCCTGCAACGGCGGCTGCCCGGGGTGCCGCTGCTGTTCCTGCACGGCGACGTCTGCCGCAGCGAATTGCTGGTGGAAATCGACGGTTGGCGCTACGCCTGAGCAATCGGGAGCGCGACCGGCGGAACGCGGCAGCCACGCGCTGCTGATGGCGACACACAGGACGATAGCTTGGCACATGCTATCATGTGCCAAGCATGAAAGGAGGTTCGCCCAGTGTCCGTCATGATCCAGATCCGAAATGTGCCCGACGAAGTGCATCGCGCGCTCAAGGCGCGATCCGCGCTTGCCGGTCGCAGCTTGAGCGACCTCATACTCAGCGAGCTTGTAGCCATGGCTGCGGTGCCGTCCGAAGCCGAACTCAAGGCCCGGCTGATTGCCGCGGAACCATTCGCCATGGCCAAGTCTTCGGCCGCCATCCTGCGACGCGAGCGCGATTCGGCGTGAGCCGGCTTCTTGTCGTCGACGCGTCGGTCGTAGTCGACTTGCTTGCGCGTTTTCGGCCGCAACCGCTGGAGGCCCTGTTTTGGGCGCCGGACACCGTGCTCGTCGCGCCCGAGTTGCTCGACGTCGAGGTGTTGAATGCGCTGCGCAAACTCGACCAGGCCGGTGCCATTCCCGCCAGGCGCATCGCCGACCTGCCTACGTTGTTGCGCGGCTTGCGCATTCGCAAATATCGACACGCCCATCTGCTCGCAGGCATTTGGGCTTTGCGCCGCAACGTGACAACGTACGACGCGGCCTACGCCACCTTGGCCCATTTGCTCGACGCAACGCTGGTGACCCGCGACGCGCGCCTGGTCAACGCGCTCGGCACCAGCGTGCACACGCTCACTCCCTGAGCGCAGCCGACCAAGCCGTCTTCACCCGCGCGAGTTCCGCTGGTGACTACGCTCGACGCCTGAGGTGGAACCAGCGACGCCAATCATGGCGCGCGATGTCCCGACATTACGGGGCGGGCTTCGTCGGCCGCTTCCAGCCGCGCAGCGTGCCCTGGCGGCCACGGGCAAGGGTGAGTTCGCCGGCCGGTGCGTCACTGGTAATGACCGAGCCGGCGCCAATGGTGGCCTGTTCGCCGACGCGCACCGGCGCCACCAGCGAACTGTTGGAACCGATGAATGCGCCATCGGCAATGGTCGTGCGGTGCTTGTTCACGCCGTCGTAGTTGCAGGTGATGGTGCCCGCGCCAATGTTGACGCCACGCCCGATCGTGGTGTCACCCAGATAGGTCAGATGGTTGGCCTTGCTGCCTTCGCCGATGTGCGTCTGCTTGGTCTCCACGAAGTTGCCGACGTGCGCGCCGGCATCCAGCTCGCTGCCGGGGCGCAAGCGCGCGAACGGGCCGATCGTGCACGCGCCGTGGGTGATCACCCCATCCAGGTCGCAGTGCGCCTGCACTACCGTGCCGGCGGCAAGTTGCACGTCCTTCAGGCGCGTGAACGCACCGATACGCACGTCATCGCCGAGCGTGACGTTGCCTTCGAGGATGACATCGACGTCGAGTTCCACGTCCTGCCCGGCGTTGACCGTGCCGCGCACGTCGGTGCGCGCCGGATCGGCCAGGCGCACGCCCGCGTGCATCAGCGTCTGCGCCGCACGCTGGCGATAGGCCGCTTCCAGCGCGGCAAGCTGCAACGGGTCGTTGGCACCAGCGGTTTCCAGCGGGTCGGCACACTCGACGCTGCGCGCGGCCCGATCCTCCGCCGCGGCCATGCGAAAAATGTCGGTGAGGTAATACTCGGCCTGCGCGTTGTTGCGATCGAGCCGCCCGACCCAGCCGCGCAGCGCCTGCGCGTCCGCCACCAGGATGCCGGTGTTGACCAGCCCCACCGCGCGCTGTGCCGCGTCGGCGTCTTTCTCCTCGACCACCGCGCGCACGCGATCATCGCCATCGCAGAGCACGCGGCCGTAGCCGTGCGGATCGGCCAGGCGCGTGGTCAGCAGCGACAGCGCGCCGGCGGTTTCGACCAGGCGCTGCAGGGTCTCCAGGCGCGTGAGCGGCACGTCGCCGTACAGCACCAGCACGCGCGCGCCATCGGGGATCGCCGCCAGCGCCTGCTGCACGGCGTGACCGGTGCCCAGACGCTCGGCCTGCAGCGTCCAGTGCAGCCCGCCATCGTGTGCAAACGCCGCAAGCACTTGCGCGCTTTCGTGGCCATGCACCACGTGGATGGCCGCCGGGTGCAGGCCGCGGGCGGCATCCAGAACATGCGCCAGCAGCGGCCGTCCGGCCAGCGGCATCAGCACCTTGGGCCGTTTCGAACGCATGCGCGTACCGGCGCCGGCGGCGAGGATCACAACATGCAGGGAGGGCATTTCCATTGGCCACCTCGAAGTCTGTGCAGCCATGCAGGATACC
>JBDTIE010000027.1:0-3241 GCA_039936515.1 Rhodanobacter sp.
ACATAAGAAAGGCGTAGGTTCCAGCCGCAACGGCCGCGATTCGAACCCGAAATACCTGGGCGTCAAGATTTACGGCGGCCAAGCCATCGAAGCGGGCAACATCATCGTGCGTCAGCGTGGTACGCAGTTCCACCCCGGTACCGGCGTGGGCCTGGGTCGCGACCACACGTTGTTTGCGTTGGTGGACGGTACCGTTCAGTTCAAGATCCGTGGCGACAAGAGCCGGCGTTTCGTTGACGTCGTACCGGCGTAACCCCGCGTCACCGCGTGACGAAGGCCCCGCTCTGGCGGGGCTTTTGTTTTGTGCAGCCGGGAATCGGAAATGGAAGTCGGGAACAGGAAAGCGACTGCGTCGCAAGTCCCGTACCATGGCCCTGATGCCTGCTCTGCCATTCCCCATTCCCCATCCCCCATCCCCCATTCCTGGCCTCCAATGAAATTTGTCGATGAAGCCACCATCACCGTCGAGGCGGGAAATGGCGGCAATGGCTGCATCAGCTTTCGCCGCGAGAAGTTCATCCCGCTGGGTGGACCCGACGGCGGCGATGGCGGCTACGGCGGCTCGGTGTGGCTGGTGGCCGACGAAGGCCTGAACACGCTGGTGGATTTCCGCCACCGTCGGCAGTTCAAGGCACAGCGCGGGCAGAACGGCATGGGCAGCCAGATGTATGGCAAGAGCGGCGAGGACACCGTCGTTCGCGTGCCCATCGGCACCATGGTCACCAACGTCGACACCGGCGAGCTGATCGGTGACCTGACCCATCACGGCCAGCGCATGCTGGTGGCGCAGGGCGGCAAGGGCGGGCTGGGCAACATCCATTTCAAGAGTTCGGTCAACCGCGCACCGCGCAAGGCCACGCCGGGTACACCCGGTGACGTGCGCGAACTGAAGATGGAGTTGCGCGTGCTGGCCGATGTAGGGCTGCTGGGGTTTCCCAATGCCGGCAAGTCCACTTTCATCCGCGCGGTTTCAGCCGCCACTCCGCGCGTGGCGGACTATCCGTTCACCACGCTGCATCCGCATCTGGGCGTGGTCAGCCTGGGCAATGACCAGAGCTTCGTCATCGCCGATATCCCCGGCCTGATCGAGGGCGCCGCCGAAGGCGCGGGGTTGGGCATGCAGTTCCTGCGGCACGTCGCGCGCACCAGCTTGCTGTTGCATCTGGTGGACATGGCGCCGACCGACGGCAGCGATCCGGCGACCCAGGTGCGTGCCATCGAGCAGGAGCTGGCCAAGTTCGATCCCGAGCTGCTGGAGCGCCCGCGCTGGCTGGTGCTGAACAAGTCCGACATGCTGGCCGGCGACGAGCAGGATGTGGCCGCGCGCGGGATCATTGCGCAACTGGGCTGGACCCAGCCGTGGTTCGTGGTGTCGGCGTTGGCGCGCGACAACACGTTGGCCGTGTGCCAGGCCGTGCAGCAGTTCTTCGACGCCAATCGCGAGGCCAGCGCCAGTCGCGCCGACATGCTGCCTGGAGACGTCCGGCTGCGGCCGGACGATTCCAACGCCTGAACCGTGCGCGCGTCGCCGATTGTGCGCGCGCGTGAGAATGACTATCATTCCCTCCGCTAACCACGGAGTTTCCCATGCGCTTTGCCCTGCCGCTGTTGCTTGCCCTGCTGGTCTCCACGCCGGCGCTGTCGGCTGAGGCGTCGGCATACACGCTGGTGCTGAAGAACCATCGCTACCAGCCAAACGTCTTGCACATCCCGGCCAACACGCGGGTGAAGATCGACGTGATCAATCAGGATCCCACCCCCGAGGAATTCGAGAGCGACCATTTTCCGGTGGAGAAGATCGTGCTGCCCAACAGCCGCATCAGTGTCAATGTCGGTCCTTTGAAGCCAGGTCGCTACGGCTTCTACGGTGATTTCCACCAGCCCACCGCCCAGGGCACGCTGGTGGTGGACTGACGCGATGTGGGCCGTCGCGCTGCTGGTGTTTCGCGAGGTGCTGGAAGCGGCGCTGATCGTCAGCGTCGTGGCCGCCGCCACGCGCGGCGTGTTTCGGCGTAGCGGGTTTGTCGGCGGCGGCATTGCGCTGGGCGTGATTGGCGCCGTGCTGGTTGCACTGTCCGCAGGCGTGTTGGCGAACGCCTTCAGCGGCGTGGGGCAGGAGGTGTTCAACGCCTGCGTGCTGCTCGCCGCCGTGCTGATGATCGGCTGGCATGTGCTGTGGATGTCCAGTCACGGCAGGGAAATGAGCGCGCAGATGCGTGCCGTTGGGGATGCGGTGCAGACCGGAGCGAGCTCGCTGAGCCTGCTGCTGGTGGTGGTGGCGCTGGCCGTGTTGCGCGAAGGATCGGAAATCGTGCTGTTCCTGTACGGCATGAATGCCGGGGGCGCGGACCATCTGTGGCTGGGCCTGGCCATCGGCATTGCCTGCGGGTCGGCGCTGGGCTTCGGCCTGTATGCAGGCTTGCTGCGCATCCCCATGCGTCACTTCTTTGCAGTCACCAACGGCATGCTCGTGTTGCTGGCGGCAGGGCTGGCGTCCACCGCGGCGCGCTACCTGATCCAGGCCGACTTGCTGCCGGCCTGGGGCAGCCGGTTGTGGGACAGCTCCTGGCTGCTGGGCAACGGTTCGCTGCTTGGCCAGACCGCGCACATCCTGGTTGGCTACGACGCGCAGCCGGCGGGCATGCAAATGGCGTTTTATGCCGCCACCCTGGCGGCATTGTGGCTGGGCGCACGCATGATGCGTGGACATCACGCGCCGCGCACGCGCGCGGCTGCAGCACCGGCCACGTGCACCACGGTGCGCGGCTGAACGCGCTGTCGCGCTACATCCGGAATACGCCGTAATTCTGCCGTTCGACCGGCGCATTCATGGCCGCGGAGAGGGCCAGGCCGAGTACACGCCGGGTGTCGGCCGGGTCGATCACGCCGTCGTCCCAGAGCCGTGCGCTGGCGTAATACGGGTGCCCCTGGCGCTCGTATTGCTCGCGCAGGGGCGCCTTGAACGCCTCCTCCTCCTGCGCTGACCACTCGCCGCCGCGTGCCTCGATGCCATCGCGGCGCACCGTGGCCAGCACCGACGCCGCCTGCTCGCCGCCCATCACCGAAATTCGCGCGTTCGGCCACATCCACAGGAATCGAGCGCCGTAGGCACGGCCGCACATCGCGTAGTTGCCCGCGCCAAAGCTGCCGCCGATCACCACGGTGAATTTCGGCACGTGCGAGCACGCCACCGCGGTCACCATCTTGGCGCCGTCCTTGGCGATGCCGGCCTGCTCATATT
>JBDTIE010000028.1:0-5493 GCA_039936515.1 Rhodanobacter sp.
TGGGATCGGTGGTCACGGTGACCAGTTGCAGGTCGCGCGGGTGCGCGCGTTGCAACGTGGCAAGGGCCTGCAGGTTTGGCTCGCAATAGGCGCAGTCCAGTGCCCACACGGCGATCAGACGCGCGCCTTGCGCTGGCGGTTGCAATAGCGCAGCGACGTCCTTTGCCGCCAGCGGCTGCAACGATGCGGCGCTGGCAAACAACGGCCACAACAAGGCGGCGATCAGCAGCACGCGCTTCATCGCTGTGCCTGCATCGGCACCAGGCGGAAGCCCGCAGCGGTGTTCCACGCCGCGAACGCCTGCCCGGCCTTTTGCAGCAGTTGCGGCGAGCCGACATCGACCTTGCTGCGGGCGATCGCGCGCGCGCGGTCAAAGTGCGCGCCGTGGTCTGACGAAGTGCGCAGCATCAGTGCCGTACCATCGGCATCGACCTGGTTCCAGACGATCCACACTGTGTTGTCGCTTATCGCGACGTCAGCGTGGCTGGCGCCTTGTGTGGCGACGAGTAGAGCGTGGCTTGGCGCATGGCCGGGCTGTAGTTGTCCGTAGTGGATGGCCGGCCCGTCCTTGGCCTCGTACCACACCGCGTGGCGCACGCCATCGGCACCGACCGCCAGGCCCGGACCGTGGTGCGGGCAGCCGGCGATCTGCCATTGGCTGAAGGTGGCGCGATGGACCACGCTGGGTCGGTCGTCCGTGTGCAGCACGGCGTAGGCGTGGTCGCGGATGTTGTCTCCATAAATGCCACGGAAGAACGCGGCAATCTCGCCGTCGGGCGTGCGTGCCAGGGCAATGCGACAACACTCGCAGCTGTGGTCGAGCAGCTTGCGCTCGGGCACGAACGTGGCGCCGCCGTCGGTCGACCAGTTGTAATAGATGGCCGCGCCCAGATACGGCTTTCCCTGCGCCGTGGCCGCCTCCAGATCGCGTTTGTCGATCCACGCCACGACGATTCGACCCTGGCCGTCCACCGCCATCGCATCGAAGCGGTGGGTAATCTCGGCGCGGTCGTGCTGCACGGTCAGCGGTGTACTGAAGTGCGCGCCGTGGTCGAGCGAACGCGCGAAACGTACGAAGCCGGTGTACGGTTTGAGGCGCGGCTGCGACCAGCTCACGTACAGCTCGTCGTGCGCTCCGAAGGCGATCTTGGGGCGGTTCTCGCCCTCGGTGTAGATGCGCTCCGGCTCGTGGTTGACGATGACCGGCGCGCTCAGCGTGGCGCCATCGTCGTCCGAATGGCGAACGCGGATGTGCCCGTCGCTGGCATCGACCACCCACAACGTGCCGTGGCTGTCGAAGGCCGCGCCGGCTCCCAGCGCCGGCGTGTGCGTCATGTCCATTGCCATGTCCGTGTGCTGCGCCAACGCCGCAGACGAGAACAGGCAGAGCACGGCAATCAACACATGGCGCATGGCGGTTTCCAGATCAGGGTTTTGCCGACGACCGGCAAGGATGACGCGGTTCACAGCTCCCAGCGCAGCTCGGCCAGCCAGGTGCGGCCAGCATAGGGATGGTAGACCCAGTATTTCGCGTCGGTGAAATTGTCCACGCCCAGCGAAGCGACCCAGGCCGGTGAGAACGCCCAACGCAGTTTGGCGTCGGCGACGGTGAACGCGCTCACCGCGCCGTAGGTGTCGACAAAGTCGGAGTTGTCCAGCGTGCCGTATTGGCGGCCGGAGCGACGCACGCCGACGGAAGCATCCCAGCCCGGGGCAAAGCGGTAATCGGCCAGCACGCTGGCACGCAGTCGCGGAATGCGCGGGAACGCCTTGCCGTTCGCCCGTGGGTATTGGCGATCCTGCAGGGTCCTTGCCTGGTTCAGTGCCACGCTGGCCTGAATGTCGAGGCCGGCCGTCCAGACGTCCGTCAGCTGCAGCTCGCCTTCGATGCCACGCATGCGCACCACGTCGATGTTCTGCACGCTGGTGACGGTTGGCGTGCTGGTGATGTCGGTCTGCGTGTACAGCGAGTCGTCGATGCGATCCTCAAACAGCGACACACGCCAGTGGCCGTCGGCCAGGTGATGGCTGAGCGTAAGGTCGGTGGACTGGTCGATCTCCGGTTGCAGGTCGGGATTGTTGTTGACGATGCTGTTGGCGTTGATGGCGCCCTGGAACAGTTCGGCCACGGTCGGATAGCGCACTGCCTTGCCATGCGCCAGTCGCAGTTCCCAGCCATCGGCAAGATCCCAGTTGAGTGCGACCTTGGGAGAGAAATCCGTGCGCTGGCGATTGGCATAGCGCAGCAAGGCTTCAGCGTTGCCCAGAGCCCCGCCGTAGGCGCGCCATTGCTCCAGTCGACCGCCAGCGGTCAGTGCCCAATCCGGGGCGAAACTCCACACGTCCTGCAGATACAAGGCACGGGTCTGCGTGCGTCCGCTGAAGCGGCTCAGCAGCGTGCCGTCGGCGGCGCCGCGCCAGTGGCTGGCATTGCGCACGCGGGTGCCCAGCACGTAGCGGTCGCCATGCGCGCCGGCGTACAGGCTGTGTTCGTCGCCAAGCGGACCGGAGCTGCGCAGGTCGACCGTGTCCCAACCCGAGCCGGCGCGATCGGCGATCGTGCCGGCGTTGGCACCGAGCGTTGGCGGGCCGTTGGCGCTGGCCGAGCGCGAACGCAGGAAATCGTAATGGCTGGCGACGGCGGTCCAGCGCCAGCCATCGGCCAAGTGGCCGTTGAGCTCGGCACCGTAAAGCAAGTGCGTGTCGCGCGCAGAAGTGGGTGCCAGTCCGCTGGCCGGCAAGGTCCAGGTCGCGCCGTGGCTGCTGATCACGCCGGAGTCGACCACGTTGCCCGCGCCGTCGCGCAACGCGCTGCGTGTCGTGTCCAGCGCGCGGTTCTGCCACCAGCCCAGCGTAAACAAGCCGGCGACGCGATCACCGAAATCGACGCCAAACTTGAGCTTGCCCTGGTTTTGCACCGTGTGTTCGATGCTGTTTGCCCCGTAGACCAGGCGCGCCGAACCGTTGGGGTTGCGATCGAGCGTGGCGCCCGTGACCGGCACCGCCAGCGCGCCGTCCCCACCAGCGCGGGCGGTCGCGTACTGCATCGGCTGGGCGTGGTTGTCCAGCTGGCTCAGTTCCAGCAGCCAGCTCCAGCGTCCGCGCTTGTTGCCCAGCGTCGCTGCCACTCGCCGACCGTTGTAGCGCCCGCCGCTGGCATAGGCGTCGTGGAAGTCCTGGCTGAACAATTGCGTGCTGGCGCTGGCCACGAAGCCTTGCGGCAGCAGCGTATGTATCAGCACCGTGGTGCCCAGCGAGTTGCCGGGGTACAGCGCCGAATAGGGGCCGTACAAAATGTCCACCGCGCCGATTTCCTGGGGCGCCACCATCCCCCAGCGCGGTGCGCCGTCGTAACCGTTGGTCATCAGGTTGGACAGCAGCAGCCCGTCGGCATAGACCAGGCTGCGCGCGCTCTGCAGGGTGCCTGCGTTGCGTCCGCTGATGACCGCATTGGGGTCGCCAATGTAGCGCTGGCGCACCTGCATGTTGGGCGCGTATTTCAGCGCGTCGGAGCTTCCCGTGACGTTCTGCCGCTCAAGTTGCGCGCGGCTGACGCGGATCTTGACGCTGGGCGTGTCCATCACCTGCACGTCGCTGGCGTGCACGGACACCGGTGCCAGCGTGGTCGATGGTGGCGCCGGGTCGGTGCCGTGTGCTGCGCTGGCGCAAACGAGGACAAGCAGGCTACCCAAAGTTCGCGACAGCGCCTTCAACACGTACTCTCGATGTAGTTCCAGGGTTGACGAGGATATGCCTCGCGCGCAGCAGGCAAGCGCGGCATGTTGTCGCAATGCCAAGTGCGCGCCCGCGCCGATGGGATGTCATCGGTGGCAAAAAGGTGCCCGCGGATCACGCCTCGCGGTCGGGGCGCTCGCGTACCGGATGCTTGCTCAGCTTGCGCTGCAGGGTTCGCCGATGCATGCCCAGGCGGCGTGAGGTTTCGGAGATGTTGCCGTCGCAGTCGGTCAACACGCGCTGGATGTGTTCCCACTCCAGGCGGCGCAGGGCCAGCGGCTGCTCGGGGGCCTCCGGCGGCTCGATGTCGTCACCCTCGTTGTCGCCGTCGAGCAGGGCGCGCACCACGGCATCGGCATCCACCGGCTTGGCCAGGTAATCGTGTGCGCCGCGCTTGATCGCCTCCACGGCGGTAGCGATGGATGCATAGCCGGTGAGCAGCAGCACGCGCAGGTCCGGCACCAGGGTGTGCAGTTCGGGAATCAGCCGCAGCCCGTTTTCCTCACCAAGCTTGAGGTCGAGAACGCAATAGCGCGGGCGTTGCTGGCGCGCCAACGTGCGCGCCTCGGCGAGCGTGCTGGCGGTGATCACGTTGAACCCGCGCGAGCTCAGCGCCCGCGACAGCACACGCATGAACGTGGCGTCGTCGTCGACCAGCAACAGCGGCCGGGAGGAGGTGGCTTCGGCAAGATCGCTCATCTTTGGTTCCTTGCGGGATGCCGGCATTCTCGCGCATGCCGCGGAAAATCACCGTGTCATCCGCTGATACCCGTCAGCGGCAGGCGCAGGCACACTTCGGCGCCGTCGCTGCTGCTGCGGGCGATCAACTCGCCGTTGAGGCGCTCGGCGGTGGCGTCGGCCAGCGCCAGGCCGATGCCCAGGCCGCCTTGCTTGCGTGACTGACCGAGCGTGCCCAACTGGTTGTCGTCGCCAAAGCCCGGGCCGTGGTCGCGCACGCGCAACTCCAGCCAGCCATCGTCCGCGACGATGCATAGCGCCACCGCGTGCGAGTTGTTGCTGGCCGATGCGTCCGCTGCGTTGTTGAGCAGGTTGAGCAGGGCGTGGCGCAGACCCGGTGGTGTGTTCAGCGGCGTGGCGGCCAGTTGCGCATCAAGGTCCAGCGTCAGCTCCGCTTCCGGGCGCAGCAGCTGGAAGCGTTCCAGGCAGCCACGCACGAACTGGCCCAGCGCGATGCGCTCCACCTCGTGCGAAAGTTGTGTCTTGCCGAAGGCGACCATCTCCCGCAGGATCGTGCGGCAGCGGTCCACCTGGCCCTCGAGCAGGACCAGGTCCTCCACCAGCGCGGCATCCGCGCTGCGCTCGCGGCGCAATTCCGGCAGCAGCGTACGCATGGTCGACAACGGCGTGTTCAGTTCGTGCGCCGCGCCGGCTGCCTGGGTGGCGATGGCCAGGATGCCTTCGTCGCGCAGCGCGCGCTCGCGTACCCGCTGCACCTCGTGTTGCTGCGTGCGCAACACGTGCGCCAGGCGATTGACGAAGTACCCCAGCAGCACGCCGCTGATGACAAAGTTCACGCCCATGCCCGCCACATGCAGTGAATAGCCGCCGCCGGGCATGTCGCGCGGCGGGATGGGCAAGGGCAAATACCAGAACAACAGCACCAGATAGGCCACCCCGGCCAGCGCCGCCACCACCAGCACCGAGCGCGCGGTCAGTGCCGCAGCGCTCAATGCGATGGGCACCAGCAACAAGGTGATGAAAGGGTTGCTGGCGCCGCCGGTCAGGTACAGCAGGTAC
>JBDTIE010000029.1:0-4159 GCA_039936515.1 Rhodanobacter sp.
GATGATGCCGCGTGCGGCGTAGTCGGCAACGGCGTGCGGATTGACTTCGCTGACCACCAGCGGGACGTCGTCCTGGTATCGGAACTCCGAGGTATTGTCGATCACCACCGCCCCGGCCGCTGATGCACGTGGCGCGTGCTCCCGGCTGACCGCGCCGCCAGCGGAGAAGAAGGCGATGTCGACGCCGGCAAAGTCGTAGGTGTCGAGCAAGCGCACGGTGAGCTCATGCCCGGCGAACGTGACCTTGCCACCGGCCGAGCGCTCGCTGGCCAGCGGCACAAGTTCGCTGACCGGAAAGTCGCGCTCGGCCAAGATCGACAGCAAGGCCTCGCCGACCGCGCCGGTGGCGCCGACCATGGCCACCTTGTAACTGGATTTCTTGCTCATGTATGGGGTTCTTCGATCCATGTTGGGCTGCACCGGGCTGGGCCGGTACAGCGCGGTTGGGGTTTGTCGACGATGTGCAAGCGGCGGGCGCGCGCGACCTGCGCCCTTCCGCTCACGGCTTGGCCTGCGCCGGAATGCGTGGCGTGACCGTGCCTACATCGCCGCATTGCGCGCGGTGGCGCAAGGCATGATCCATCAGCACCAGCGCCAGCATCGCCTCGGCGATCGGCGTGGCGCGGATGCCGACGCACGGATCATGTCGCCCGCCGGTCACGACCTGCGTCGGTTCGCCGGCCAGGTTCACGCTGTGCCCGGGCAGCACGATGCTGGATGTCGGCTTGAGCACCATCGACGCGGTCAAGGCTTGGCCGCTGCTGATGCCGCCGAGGATGCCGCCGGCGTGATTGGACACGAAGCCGTCCACCCGCATCTCGTCGCGATGCTGGCTGCCACGCTGCGTCACCGCAGCAAAGCCGTCCCCGATTTCCACGCCCTTGACTGCGTTGATCGACATCAAGGCGGCGGCAAGATCACCATCGAGTTTGCCGTACACCGGTTCGCCCCAACCCGGTGGCACGCCTTCGGCCACCACGTTGACCCGCGCTCCAACCGAATCGCCAGCCTTGCGGATCGCATTGATGAAGCTTTCCAGTTCGGTGACCTGCGTGGCATCGGGCCAGAAAAACGCATTGGCCTCCACCGCATCCCAGTTGAAGCTGCGCGGCGTGATGTCGCCAATTTGCGCCAGATAGCCGCGCACGCGCACGCCATGGCGCTCGGCCAGCCATTTCCTGGCCACCACGCCGGCGGCCACGCGCATGGTGGTCTCGCGTGCGGACGCGCGGCCGCCACCGCGCGGATCGCGGATGCCGTACTTCTGCCAATAGGTGTAGTCGGCGTGGCCGGGGCGAAAGGTCTGCGCGATGCCATCGTAGTCATGGCTGCGCTGGTCGGAATTGCGGATCAGCAGCGCAATCGGCGTGCCGGTGGTCAGGCCGGTGTAGACCCCGGACAGGATCTCCACCTCGTCCGCCTCGTGTCGCTGCGAGGTGTAACGGCTGCGGCCAGTGGCGCGCCGTGCCAGGTCCACGGCGAAATCTTCCGCACGCAGCGCCAGCCCCGGTGGGCAGCCGTCGATCACGCAGCCGATGGCCGGACCGTGACTTTCGCCGAATGTGGTGACGGTCAGGAGCTGGCCGAAAGAGTTGCTGGACATGCCGCGAGCCCGCTGGGAATAGGCCAAAGCATAGCCGCTCCGCGCGAGGCGCCGTGGATGTGACGGGAATACGGATCCAGGCGCATTACCGCCGGCAGGCTCCTATCCGCGCAGTGGCCACTCGTCGGACAACATGGCGAAGATCAAGTCATCGACCCATTCGCCGTTGTGCCACAGGCTTTGCCGGTGATGCGCCTCCTGGCGCATGCCGGCGTGACGCAACATGGCCACGCTGGCCAGGTTGCGCGGGTCGACCGAGGCGTGGATACGATGCCGGCCAAGTGGGCCAAACACGTGCTCGAACAGCGCAGGCAAAAGCTCGCTGGCGTAGCCCTTGCCCTGCCAACCCGGCGCGATGCTGATACCGAATTCGACCGAATCCCGCGCGTCCCCGGGCAGGTTCACTCCCAGATCGCCGATCAACGTGTCGTCATCGCGCAAACGAATGGCGCGCTGGAACCAGCCGACCGGTTCGGCACGCGCTGCTTGCGCGCCGATGAACCGGCGCGCCTCGTCCACATCGAGCGGACACCAGCCCTGGAAGCGTGCCACTGCCGGATCGGCGCGACAGGCAAACAGCGCCTCGGCGTCTTCCGCGCGCAGCAGGTCAAGCCGCAGCCGGGCGGTTGCCAGTTCCACGGTCTATGCAGCGCCCCGCGCGACGGCGGCAGCGTGAATGGCCACCGCATGCTCGACCAGGTCACGGCGTTCCAGCGCGAACACGCCCATGGCGCCGACCTTGAACTCGATCCACACGAATGGCACCTGTGGCAGCAATTCGCCCAGCGCGCGTTCGCTCTCGCCGACCTCGACCACCAGCAAGCCGTCCTTGTTCAGGTGCTCGGCGGCGCCGTCCAGGATGCGCAGGCACAGGTCCAGGCCGTCACTGCCGGCAGTGAGCCCGAGCTTGGGCTCATGCGCATACTCCCCCGGAAGTGCGGCGTATTCGTCGTCGGTGACATACGGCGGGTTGGACACGATCAGGTCGTAGCGGCGACCGGCGAGCGCGGAATACAGGTCGGACTGGATGGCCTCGACGCGGTCCTGCACGCCCTGGAAGACGATGTTCTCGCGCGCCAGTGACAGCGCCTCGGCGCTGATGTCGGCGATATCCACGCGCCAGTCGGGGTTGTACTCGGCAATGGCGATGCCGATGCAACCGGACCCGGTGCACAGGTCCAGCACGCTCTCCACCGCACGGTCGTCCAGCCACGGTGTGAAGCCGGCCTCGACCAGCTCGGCGATTGGCGATCGCGGCACCAGCGCGCGGCCGTCGCTTTTGAACTTCAGCCCGGCGAACCACGCCTCGCCGACCAGGTAAGCCACCGGCACGCGCTCGCTGATGCGCCGTTCGATCAGCCCCAACACCTGCGTGCGCTCCTCGCCGGTCAGCCGACCGGCGCCATACGCCGGCGGCAGATCCGGCGGCAGGTGCAGGCACGCCAGCACCAGGTGCGTGGCCTCGTCGATGGCGTTGTCGTGGCTGTGGCCGAAGGTGAGCTCGGCCGCGGCGAAGCGGCTGGCGCCATAACGGATGAAATCAATGATGCTGGACAGTTCGGCAGTCACTTGGGGTTCCCAGGACATCGCGCGGCGGGCCGGCCAGTATACGGCCCGCGCGGAAGGCGGCCGGCGCTTGTCTATACTGCCGCGATGAGCCTGAAGCTGATCATGCAGTACATCCTTCCCCACCAGGTGCTGTCGCGTGTGGTGTATTGGGCCACGCGCTGGACCTTCGCGCCGTGGAAAAACTGGCTGATCCACAGCATCGTGCGCAACTACCAGGTGAACATGACCGAGGCCGCCGAACCGGACGAACTGGCCTACCAGCATTTCAATGCGTTTTTCACGCGCAAGCTGCGCGCCGATGCACGGCGGGCCGACGACGATCCGGCCGCCGTGCTGTCGCCCGCCGACGGACGCATCAGCCAGGCTGGGCGCATCGTCGAGGGCCGCATCTTCCAGGCCAAGGGCCGTGATTACACCGCAGTTGAACTGCTCGGCGGCGATCAAGCGCACGCCGCGCCCTATCGCAACGGCAGCTTCCTTACCGTGTATCTGTCGCCGCGCGATTACCATCGCGTGCACATGCCGCTGACCGGGAACCTGCGCGAAACCGTGCACGTGCCCGGGCGCATCTTCAGCGTCGCGCCGTTCACGGTCGAAGCCATCCCCCGCATCTTTGCCCGCAACGAGCGTCTGGTGTGCCATTTCGATGGCGAGCACGGCCCGTTCGTGGTGGTGATGGTGGGCGCCATCCTGGTGTCATCGGTGGCGACGGTATGGGACGGACTGGTGATCCCGCCGTACGCCAAATCCGTGCAGCGCAAGTCCTTCGCCGGACAGCACATCACGCTGGAGCGCTTCGCCGAGATGGCGCGTCTCAACATGGGCTCGACGGTCATCGTGCTGTTGCCGGCAAACGTGACGCTGGATGCGCTGGCACCGCAGCAGGCAGTGCAGGTCGGCCAACGCGTGGGCAGCGTGCGCGCGCCGGCATCAACCCACTGACAACGACATTCGCGCGTCAACCCTGGCGCGCCTGCCATGCCGCCA
>JBDTIE010000030.1:0-4374 GCA_039936515.1 Rhodanobacter sp.
GTACGACGGCATCACCATGCATCACTTCGACAAGGTGCGTGCCGTGGCACCCGGGTTTGAAGTGGTGTACGTGCCATGCCACCGCAGTCACGCCGATTACGTGCTGCTCAGCTACCAACTTCACATCTCCGGGGTGGTAGTGCCCCACATCGCCGCTGGGGTGAACCTCAACCTGCCCTTGCTCGGGCCGCTCCTGCGCCGCGGCGGAGCGTTTTTCCTGCGCCGCAGCTTCAAGGGCAACCCACTCTACTCGGTGGTGTTCAACGAGTACCTGGCGCAACTGATCGACCGCGGCGTGCCGATCGAGTACTTCATCGAGGGAGGTCGCTCGCGCACCGGTCGACTGCTGGCGCCGCACGAAGGCATGCTGGCCATGACCATCCGCGCCTTCCTGCGAGCGCCGCGGCGGCCGGTGTTGTTCCAGCCGGTGTACATCGGCTACGAAAAGCTGATGGAGGGCGCCTCCTACGCCGGCGAGCTGAGCGGCAAGCCGAAGAAAAAGGAGTCGTTGCTGGGCCTGCTGCGCGGCCTGCGCGTGCTGCGCCAGCGGTATGGCCACGTTGCGCTCAATTTCGGCGAGCCGATTGAGCTTACGCCGCTGCTGGACGCCACCGGCGCGCACTGGCGCGGCGGCGACGACGTGGCCCAGGGCAAGCCGGAGTGGCTGGGCGCGGTGACCGATCACCTGGCCGAACAGATCCAGATCAACATCAACCGCGCCGCGGACGTGAACCCGATCAACCTGCTGGCGCTGGTGCTGCTGGCCACGCCCAAGCACGCCATGGCCGAAAACGACCTGCTGGCGCAACTGGACCTGGCCAAGGGCCTGCTCGAGGAGCTGCCCTACTCCGACCGCATCACGCTGACCGCCATGAACGCGAGCAGCATCATCGACTACGGCGAGCAGATGGGCTGGATCCAGCGCATATCGCACCCGTTGGGCGACGTGTTGTCGGTCAGCGGCGAGCAGGCGGTGCTGCTGAGCTACTTCCGCAACAACGTGCTGCACCTGACCGTGACCGCCGCCTGGGTGGCAAGCTGTTTCCTCAACAACCGGCGCATGTCGCGCGCCTCGGTACTGCGGCTGGGACGGATCATTTACCCGTTTATCCAAGGCGAGCTGTTCCTGCCGTGGGATGAGGACGGCTTCAGCACGCAACTGCAGGGCACGATCGACTTTTTCGTGCGCCGTGGCCTGCTCGAATCAAGCGCCGACGGCCGCGTGCTGGAGCGCAGCCCAGGCCAGGAAGACAGTGCCTTCCAGCTCAGGGTCATCGCCCGCAGCCTGATCCAGGCGTTCGAGCGCTACTACATCACCATCGCCGCGCTGGTAAAGAGCGGCCCGCACACCATGACTGCCGCGCAACTGGAAAAAACCTGCACGCTCACCGCGCAGCGTCTGGGCCTGCTCAACGAGTTGTCGGCCCCGGAGTTCTTCGACCGCGCGCTGTTCCGCGGCTTCATCCACAAACTGCGCGAGCGCCGTGTGGTGTGGACCGACGAGGCCGGCACGCTCGACTACACCAGCGCATTGGAGGACATGGTCAGGGACGCGCGGGTGATCCTTTCGCGCGACGTGCGGCATTCCATCCTGAAGATCACCCCCGGCGACAGCGAGACAGCGACCTCCCCCGACGACTAGCCGCGACCGGACAAGCACGGCGCCTGCGTTGCGCCTTAAGATCACGCCATTGCCCGCCGGAATAACGCCATGTCCCCACGCCCTTCCGTGCTGTTCGCTGCTGCGCTCGTACTGGCCCTGCCCGGCCTCACCCGCGCGGCGGCCGCGCCGGCGGACGGGGTGGTCGTATTGCATTGCGCGCGGCTGCTGGACACTGTCGCCGGCAAGATGCTGGGCGCGACTACGCTGGTGGTGGACGCCGGCAAGATCGGCGAGATACGCGCCGGCCACGCCGATGACGCGCCGTACCGCCAGAAGGCGCAGGCCGCCGGCTCAAGTTTCCAATCGGTGGACCTGGGTGACAGCACCTGCCTGCCCGGACTGATCGACGCGCACACGCACCTTACGTTCGAGACCAGCCCGACCGGCTACACCGACCAGTTCCGCTGGAACAGCGCCGACTACGCCATTCGCTCCACCGTGTACGCACGGCGCACGCTGCTGGCCGGCTTTACCACCGTGCGCAACCTGGGCGACGGCAACGACGAATCCATCGCCCTGCGCAATGCGATCAACGCGGGCATCCTCCCCGGGCCACGCATCTTCACCGCAGGCAAGGCCATCGGCTCCACCGGTGGCCACGCCGACCCCACCGACGGCTACCGCATGGACCTGGCCGGTGACCCGTCGGTCAAGGATGGCGTCATCAACAGCCCGGAAGATGCCTGGAAGGCCGTGCGCCTGCATTACAAGGCCGGCGCCGATGTGATCAAGATCATGCCCTCCGGCGGCGTGCTGGACGAGAGCGCCAGCGCCGACAACCCGCAGATGACGCTGGAGGAAATCCAGGCCGTGGTCGTCGCCGCGCACGACTACGGCATGACCGTGGCGGCGCATGCGCATGGCGCGGAGGCCATCCGCCGCGCGGTGCTCGGCGGTGTCGACTCCATCGAGCACGGCACCTTCATGGACGACGCCGACATGGCGCTGATGAAGCAGCACGGCACCTGGTACGTGCCCACCATCATCGCGGGCAAATACGTGCAGCAGATGGCCGGGCAGCCCGGCTATTACCCGCCGCAGATCGCGCGCAAGGCGCAGCAGGTCGGGCCGGTCATTCAAGCCACGGCCGCCCGCGCGTACAAGGCCGGCGTCAAGATCGCCTTTGGTACCGACGCGGCGGTCTATCCGCACGGACAGAACGCCAAGGAATTTGAATACATGGTGCAGGCCGGCATGCCGCCGATGTTTGTGCTGCAGGCAGCGACCACGCACGCGGCCGAGCTGCTGCACAAGTCCGACCAGTTTGGGCGCATCAGCGCCGGCCGCGTGGCCGACGTGATCGCCGTCCCCGGCAATCCGCTGGACGACATCACCGGCATGCAACACGTCAACTTCGTGATGAAGGACGGCGTGATCTACAAGCAGGCCGGCAAGCCCGCAACCCGCCCGTAGGACCGCTCGCGGGCGATGTTTTGCGCGGCATTCGGGATTCGGGATCCGGAATGTGCAAAAGCATCGCCGGTGAGCGGGCTCCGGCGATGTGCGGTGGCCTGTACCATGACGTGCATGAACGAGCAGCCCGAAACCACCAGAGAAGCCACCACGCACTTCGGTTTTCGCGACGTGCCCGTGGCCGACAAGCAGAAGTTGGTAGGCCATGTGTTCACCTCGGTCGCGCACAACTACGACCTGATGAACGACCTGATGTCCTTCGGCGTGCACCGGTTGTGGAAACGCCACTTCGTGGCCATCAGTGGTGTGCGCCGCGGCGATCGCGTGCTGGATCTGGCTGGCGGCACCGGTGACATTGCCGCGCTGCTGCAGCCGGTGGTCGGCGCCGAAGGCGAGATCGTCGTCGGTGACATCAACGCCGCCATGCTCGACGTGGGCCGCGACCGGCTGACCAATCGCGGTCTGGTCGGCGGCCTGCGCTGGGCACAAATGAACGCCGAGGCGCTGCCTTTCCCGGACAACGCCTTCGACGCGGTGACGATGGCCTTTGGCCTGCGTAATGTCACCGACAAGAACCAGGCGTTGGTGGACATCCAGCGCGTGCTCAAGCCGGGCGGACGCTTGCTGGTGCTGGAGTTTTCCCGCGTGCGCAGCCCGCTGTTCAACAAGCTTTATGACTTCCATTCTTTCCAGGTGCTGCCGCGCCTTGGCCGCTTGTTTGCGCATGATGCGGACAGCTACCAGTACCTGGCCGAGTCCATCCGCAAACATCCGGACCAGGCCACGCTGAAGGCCATGATGGAACGCGCCGGCTTCGGCCGCGTGGAGGTGCGCAACCTCACCAACGGCGTCGTCGCGATCCACCGCGCCTACAAGTTCTGATCGAGCCGGCGTAGAGCGGGCACTGCCCGCCGCTTTTGCATGCCGCGTCGGCGCGCGCACCGCAGGTCGCGCTGATCCACGTCAGTGGCTGGCAGCGGGGCGCGGGGTATGTTTGTCGCTCCCCCGTAGCCGAGTCACTTGCATGTCCGCCGACACCACCCCACAGGAAAACGTGTACCCCTTTGACGCGCGTGGCATCGCGCATCGCTTTCGCCACTCGGCGATCTTCGGTGCCATCGGCGCGCTGCGTTCGGGCGAGACGATGCGTTTCGTCAACGACCACGATCCCATTCCGCTGCTGGCGCAATTGCATGAGCGCCTGGGCGACAACCTGACCGTGACCTACCGCCAACGCGAGCCTGGCGCGGTGGTCATCGATTTCGGCATCGTCGACATGCCGGTCGAGTGAGCGGCCA
>JBDTIE010000031.1:0-4559 GCA_039936515.1 Rhodanobacter sp.
CGACGATCTCGCGGACGCCTGCGGCACGTGGCCTTTCCTGCTGTTGCTGCTGCCCAGCCAGGGCGTGCGCGACGCGGCGCTGGCCCGGCTATGGTCGTCCGGTTACGGCGTCAGCCGCCTGTTCATCCACGCCCTGCCCGACTACGCCTACCTCGCTGGCATCGTGCCGGCGCAGGACGTCCCCAACGCCCGGGACCTTGCAGCGCGCTCGCTCAGCATCAGCAACAGCCCGTGGATGACGGACGAGGACCTGGAAACGATTTGCGCCGTACTGGCAGCCGCGCTGGGCTGAACTCAACCGCCAATCGCGGCAATGGCGGCCAGCAACTGCAGATTGAGCGCATGCTGCTGCGCCTGCCAGGCGGCCAGTTGCGCGGGATCGATCGACGGTTGCGCATCCAGTGCCGACAGGCGGCGTTTCCACCAGCTCCGGTACTGGTAATGCGAAACCTCGCCGTTGATGTCGCTGCCGACCAGGCCGTTGCTCAGGCAGCCGATCAGCGCCGATGCGTGTTCAACCAGCAGACAGCCCTGATCCCAGTTGGTTTGTGCCACTTCGGGCGCAAACACGTCCTTGTCGATGGACAGGTAACTGGGCATGAGCTGGGTGCGTTGCAGTGCGATGAACGCCTCGACCATGGCTGCGGCGTTGTCAAAGTCGCGGAACGCATGGCCCAGGCCGAGCCGGCGTGACCAGCCAGTGTCCACGCCAACGCTCCAGCAAGTGAGCTTGTTTCGGCGCAGCGGGGCCAGGTAGTTTTCCCACGCATGACCGGCGGCGATATCGCTTGAGGTGATGCCCAGTACATGCACATGGCTGACTTGCGGCAGTAGCGCCACCTTGCGTACCCACGAGCCGCAGTGCACGCCAAACGGGAAACGCATGTTGTCCGGATGGTTGTCCAGCACCACGACCTGGAATGGCGTGCGCGCCTGGCGCAAACGCGCAATCAGCGGCCAGCTCAGGTGATGGAAGTCGCCGCTGCCCATGAATACCGTGCCGTATTCGGACGGCAACAATTCATCCAGCACGCGACTGAAGCGCCGCATCGTCGCCAGCGAGCAAGCAAAGCGCAATGCTTCCTGCCATTGCTCCAAAACCAGCACCAGGCGCTTGGGCAACGGTCCGACCGAGTGGTCCAGGTCGAGCACCACGGGACGGTCAGCCAGCTCACCCATGGCCGGCCTCCGCATCCCGCCACTGGCGGTCACTCTCGAAATGTCGAGCAAGTCTGCGCAGCAGCAAGCGCAGCAGACAGTTGCGTGCATAAACCGCGTGGGTCGTGAAGGTCATCCGCGCGCCGAGGAAGGATTTCACCTCCGGATCGGTCCAGCCGGCGACGTAGTGGCTCAGCCCACGCTGCCGTGCGTAATCGAGATTGTGCATCCAGCTGACGAAGTACAGGTTGTGCTGGCGTGCTTGCGGGTAAGCCAGACCGATGTATTTGTCCACCAGCTTGCCGGCATATTCGTAGCACAGGTTCCAGCCGATCATTTGCCCGGCGTGGCGATAGACAAACACCACGCCACCGCTGTCGGCGTCCTGCAACAGCGTGCGGAAGAACGCGGCGCCCAGGCGGTCGAAGTGGATCTCGCTTTGCGCGTAGACGTTGTCGAACAGCGCATGAAAGGCGGCCAGGGTCGCGGCGTCACGAAAGCACGCGGCGCCGGTGGGTACTGCTTCAATCTGCAGATCGGCCAGCGAGCGCAGCTTGCGCCGGATATTCTTGCGCCGCCCCGCCGACAGTCGTGCCAGGTACTCGTCTATGCAAGTGAAATCGATCGGCACCCAGGCCAGCGCCTGACCTTCCACCAGCACATAGCCCGAGGCCGCGCAGGCCTGCGCAAATGCGGCGGCGTGGGCATTGTCGGCGGCGTCCAGCAGCGGCGAGTCGTGCGCGATGTCCTTGACGATCAGCAGTCGGCATTCGCGGCCATAGGTACTTTTCAACGCTTGCGCCAACTCGGCCGGGGCGACGCCACGCGGCAACGGTGCGTACTCGGAAACGGTGGTGCCGGCGAATCGCGTGCGCCACCGCAACGCGCGACCCCACCAGCGATACAACGGCATGCCCGCGACAAACCGGCGCACGGCCTCGTCGGCCGTGGTCAGCAGGTCAAACGGCGCGGCGAAGGTCGGCATGCCCTGAGGCGAGCACGTCACCTCGAACCCAGCCGGCGGCTGCGCCACGAAAGCGGCGAGCAGGGAATCCGGCTCCAGTTGCGAAATGAAAGGCATGCGTAAGCCAACCTGCCTAGACTGCGTGCAACATGACGTGGCCGCGCGCCACCCGGGAGCTTCTCGCCATGAACGAAACCACCCAGCAGCAAGTGTTTGAAATGGTCGCCAAGGCGGCCAAGACGGACGTGGCCGCCATCAAGAGTGAAACCACCTTGAAGGACCTGGGCGTTGCGTCGCTGGAGGCGATCGAGCTGATCTTCGACATCGAGGAACACTTCGACATCAGCTTTCCCGACCAGCAAGGCGCCAATTTTGACAGCGACACGGCACAAAGCCTGGTCGACGCGGTGCAGAAGGCGCTGGATGCAAAGGCCGCGGCAGGCGAAGGATCGAAGTAATGCGTACTGTAACGCTGCGCCGGGTGGTGATCACCGGCATGGGTGCCGTCAGCCCGCTGGGCGCGGATGCCGAAGCGCTTTGGCACGGCCTGCGCGAGGGCCACAGCGGCATCAGGCCGTTGCGCCATGTGGATGCCGCGCGCCTGCGGGTGAAGATTGCCGCGCAGGTGCCCGATGACGTCGACCCCACGGCGGGCATCGACGAACACACGCTGCCGCTGCTCGATCGCACTTCGGCCTTCGCGCTGCACGCCGCGCGCGAGGCAATCACCCAGTCGGGCATCGATTTCACCCAGGCTGGCCTTGGCGCGCGCACTGCGGTGATCGTCGGTACCGGCGTCGGCGGAGAGACCACGCAGGATGAACAAAGCCGCCGCCTGTACGGCGAAAACGCGCAACGCGCGCACCCGCTCACCATCGTCCGGTTGATGACCAACGCCTCGGCCAGCCACATCAGCATTGCCTGGGGTTTGCGCGGACCGACCTACGCCATTGCCAGCGCCTGCGCTTCGGCCAACCACGCGATCATCCAGGCCGCGCAACTGATCCGCCATGGTCTGGCCGACGTGGCCATCACCGGCGGCACCGAAGCCTGCCTGACCTACGGTGCGCTGCGCGCGTGGGAAGCGATGCGCGTGTTGGCGGACGACGCCTGCCGCCCGTTCAGCGGCAACCGCCACGGCCTGGTGCTGGCCGAGGGCGCCGCCATCTTCGTGCTGGAATCGCTCGAACACGCACAGGCCCGCGGCGCGGTGATCCTGGCCGAGTTGGCCGGCAGCGGCATGACCGCGGACGCCACCGACATCGTGTCGCCAAGCGCCGACGGCGCGGCGGCGGCGATGACACAGGCCATGGCCGATGCCGAACTGGCACCGCAGGACATCGACTACATCAACGCCCATGGCACCGGCACAGTCGCCAACGACGTCACCGAAACCCGCGCCATCCATCTGGCTTTCGGCACGCACGCGGCTCGCGTGGCGATCTCGTCGACCAAATCCATGCACGGCCATGCGCTGGGCGCCTCCGGCGCGCTTGAACTGGTTGCGGTCATTGGTGCGCTGCGCGATGGCGTCGTGCCACCCACCGTCAATCTCGAGCAGCCCGACCCGGCTTGCGACCTCGACTACGTACCCAATGTCGCGCGGCAGATGCCGGTACGCGCCGCACTGTCCAACTCGTTCGCCTTCGGCGGACTCAACGCGGTGTTGGCGCTCAAACGCGCACCTTGATGCCATAGCTTCTGGCGCGCCGTAGGGTGGATCATTCGCCGGTTCCCATGCCGCGTTTGTTCGCAACGACAACCCGCCACCGTGGCACCGGGTTGTTCCTGCGCGGGACTCGGGCACGGCCAAGCTCAGCTCTTCTTGGCCTTGGTTAGCAGCTGGTCGAGCAGCGCGATGGCCAGGTCGATCTCCTCATGGGTGATTTCCAGTGATGGTGCGAACGTGATCACGTTCTTGTACCAGCCGCCCACATCCAGCACGAGACCGATTTTCTTGCCGTTGTGCTCGAGATCGCCGGCCAGGCCAATGTCGACCATCTTGTCCAGCAGCGCCTTGTTCGGAGTGAAGCCATCGTCGGTGCAGATTTCGGCACGCAGGGCGAGACCCAGTCCGTCGACGTCGCCGATCTCCTTGTGGCGCTTCTGCAGGTCGCGCAGTCCTTCGAGGAAATGCGCGCCTTTCTTCGGCACCGTGGTCTCGTAGTCCAGCTCGTAACCCATCTTGATCACTTCCAGCCCCAGCGCGGTACCGAGCGGGTTGGAGTTGAACGTGGAATGGGTCGAACCCGGCGGGAAGATCGTCGGATTGATCAGCTCTTCGCGCGCCCACAGGCCGGACAACGGATTCAAGCCGTTGGTGAGCGCCTTGCCGAACACGGCGCGCGAGATGCCGGTGCGCGCAGCCCTGAGCAACTCGTTTGCGTTCGGCGGACTCAATGCCGTACTGGCGCTCAAGCGCGCACCGTAACGGGAT
>JBDTIE010000032.1:0-8059 GCA_039936515.1 Rhodanobacter sp.
AGTGCCCGCCCTAAGCGTTATCGGCTTGCCGGCTCAAGGCGTGTGCACGTCCAGCAGTTCCACGTCGAACACCAGCGAGGCGTTGGGCGGGATATCACTGCCGGCGCCACGGGCGCCGTAACCCAGCTCCGCCGGGATCAGCAAGGTGCGCGTGCCGCCGACACGCATGCCGACCACGCCCTGGTCCCAACCGGGGATGACGCGACCGGCGCCGAGCGGGAAGGAGAAGGGCGTGCCGCCGTCGCGCGAGCTGTCGAACTTGGCGCCGTGCTGGTCCTTGGCGTCCTTGTCGTACAGCCAGCCGGTGTAGTGCACCAGCACCTCCCTCCCCGGCCTGGCTTCCGCGCCGGTACCGATCTTGTGGTCGATGACGGTGAGCTTGGTCACCTCGCCGTTGGCGTGCGCCGTGGGCGGGCTGCCGCAGGCGGTGAGGGTGATGGCGGTGAGGATCGGCAACAACCAGCGCATGGCGGTTTTCCTGATAGTGATGGGTGGCGGCGCATGGTGGCAGGTCGGCGCGCCGTGCGCCGCAGTCAATGCGCGTTGGCCAAGGGCGCCATGCGTCGCAGCGGGTCGACGCTGACCGAGTGGGTGTCATCCATCATCTGCAACTGTCCGTCCTGGATCAGGCACTGCACGCGCATGCCCCGCTGCAGCAGGACCGACAATTCGGCCACAGTGCCGGCGGGAATGTCGAGCACGGTCAGGTTGCGGTTGCGCGCCAGTGCGCCGCCAACCTTGTTCCACCAGATTTCCGTGCCGTTGCCGCCATAACTGACCACCACTACCTGCCGTGCCCGGCCGCAGGCCTTGCGGATCCGCGTCTCGTCGGGCTGGCCGACTTCGATCCACAGCTCGATCTCCCCGGTGTAGGCCTTGCGCCACAACGCCGGCTCGTCCTCGTCGCTGATGCCCTTGCCGAACTCCAGCCGATCGTCGGCGTACAGCGCGAAGGCCAGCAGCCGGATCATCAACCGCTCTTCGGTTTCCGACGGATGCCGCGCCAGAGTCAGCGCGTGCGTGGCGTAGTAGTGCCGATCCATGTCGCTGATCTGCAATTCGACTTTGTAGATGGTGGAGTTGAGAGCCATGGGCGCGCCAGTAGACCAGCCGGTCATTCTACGCGGGCGCGGGTGAGACCTGCGGCGGCGCCGGCCATCGCACTAGACTCCCGGGGACATGAAGCCGCCGGCCGCCAGTACCGTACATCTGCCGTCGGGGTCATGGTCCACGGCGCTTGACGCGTTGTGCGCGCGCTTTGTCCACATCGAGCGCGAGACGTGGCTGCAGCGGATGGCGCGTGGCGTGGTCACCGACGCGCAAGGCGTGGCGATCACCGCGCAGACGCCGTATCGGGAAGGCATGTGCATCCACTATCAGCGCGAGGTGGCCGACGAGGTGGCCATTCCGTTCGAGGCGCGCGTGCTGCACGCAGACGCAGACCTGGTGGTGGTCGACAAGCCCCACTTCCTGCCGGTGATGCCGGCTGGGCGCTTTGTCGAACACACGGTGTTGCGCCGGCTGATGCGCACGCTGGACAATTCCGACCTGGTGCCGCTGCACCGTATCGACCGGCTGACGGCCGGGCTGGTGATGTTCTCGGCCAACCCTGCCACGCGCGATGCCTACCAGGCGCTGTTTCGCGAGCGACGCGTCAGCAAGCGCTATCTGGCCTGCGCGCCGCCGCTGGTGGACGTGGCCTGGCCGCTGGTGCATTGCTCGCGGCTGGCGCCGGGTGAGCCGTTTTTTCGCATGCGTGAAGTGCCCGGCGCAACCAACAGTGAAACGCGCATCGAGCCGTTGTCTCGCGCCGGCGAGCTGTGGCGCTATGCGCTGTATCCGCTGACCGGGCGCAAGCACCAGTTGCGCGTGCACATGGCCGCGCTGGGCGCGCCCATTGCAAATGACCCGTGGTATCCGGTGTTGCGTGCGCCCGCGGCGGATGACTGGCGACGACCACTGCGCTTGCTGGCGCAGCAGCTGGCGTTTGTCGATCCGCTCAGCGGCGCGCAGCGCAGCTTCGCCAGCCAGCTGCTGTTGTAGCCGGGCCGGCATGCGCATGGCGGATATCGCAGCCAGTGCCTGACGCGCTATCGTGCGCAACACCATTGCCCGGGGAATTGCCTTGTGACCGCACAGCCACTGTCCAGCGCGACACCGCGCACCGAGTTGACCATCCGCGGTTTGATCATCGGCATCGTGATCACGCTGGTGTTCACCGCCGCCAACGTGTTCTTCGGGCTGAAGGCCGGGCTGACGTTCGCCACTTCGATCCCGGCGGCGGTCATTTCCATGGCGATCCTGCGCGGGTTCAAGCACTCGACGATGCAGGAAAACAACATTGTGCAGACAGTGGCGTCCTCCGCTGGCACGCTGTCGGCGATCATCTTCGTGTTGCCCGGGCTGGTGATGGTCGGCTGGTGGACCGGGTTTCCGTTCTGGGTGACGTTTGGCATCTGCGCCACCGGCGGCATCCTGGGCGTGATGTACACGATCCCGTTGCGTCGCGCGCTGGTGACTGATTCGGACTTGCCCTATCCCGAGGGCGTGGCCTGCGCCGAGGTGCTCAAGGTGGGCGGCGGTGACGACGCACAGGCCGGTGCAGCCGAAGACGGCAAGAGCGGCCTGCTGGCCGTGGCCGGTGGCACCGTGGTGTCGGCGCTGTTCGCCATCGTGGTGGCGACCAAGGTGTTTGCCAGCGACGTCGCGCAGTATTTCCACATCGGCGACCGCGGCGCGGCCAGCGGCTATGACTTCAGCCTGTCGTTCGCGCTGCTGGCCGTGGGTCATCTGGTAGGCCTGTGGGTCGGGCTGGCCATGCTGCTGGGTGCGATCATCGCCTGGGGCTGGGCGGTGCCGCACTACACCATGCTGGCAGCGGGCGCCGGCGCGGCGGCGGACATCGCGCAGGCGGCGTGGAACGACAAGGTGCGCTTCATCGGTGCCGGCACCATTGGCGTGGCGGCAATCTGGACCCTGGCCAAACTGGTCAAGCCGGTGATCAGCGGCCTGACCTCGGCCATGGCTTCGTCGCGTGCGCGCAAGTCGGGGCAGGGTGCCGGCCTGCCACGAACCGAGCTGGACATGCCCATGGGCATCGTCGGCCTGATCAGCCTGTTGTGCCTGTTCCCGATCGGCTGGCTGCTGGGCAGCTTCAGCCTGGAAACGGGTCTGGGTGAGCACCTGTGGCTGCTGGTGATCGGCGGGCTGATCTTCGTGGTGGTGATGGGCTTTCTGGTGTCGGCGGTGTGTGGCTACATGGCCGGGCTGATCGGCTCGTCCAACAGCCCGCTGTCGGGCGTGGGCATCCTGGTGGTGATCGTCGCCGCGCTGTTGCTGATTGCCGGGGTCAACACGCAGGCGTCCACGGATGGTGGCAAGGGACTGGTGGCGTTTGCGCTGTTCATCACCTCGGTGGTGTTCGCGGTGGCAACCATCGCCAACAACAACCTGCAGGATCTGAAAACCGGGCAGTTGGTCGACGCCACGCCGTGGAAGCAGCAGGTGGCGCTGGTGATCGGCGTGCTGGTCGGCGCGGCGGTGATCCCGCCGGTTCTGGACTTGCTGAACCAGGCCTACGGTTTTGCCGGCACACCCGGCGTGGACCCGGCGCGCGCATTGGCCGCACCGCAGGCTGGCCTGATCTCGGCGCTGGCGCAAGGCGTGCTGCAGGGCTCGATCGACTGGAGCCTGATCATCCTTGGCGGCGCCATCGGCGTGGCGCTGATCGTGCTCGACGAGCTCATGGGCCGCACCTGCAAGAAGGCGCGGCTGCCGCCGCTGGCGGTGGGGCTGGGCATCTACCTGCCCACATCCACCACGCTGATGATCGTGGTCGGCGCGGTGGTGGGCTGGTATTTCGACCGTCGCGCCGAACGCACGGCCAACCCCGATGGCGTCAAGCAACTGGGTGTGTTGCTGGCTTCGGGCATGATCGTGGGCGAAAGCATCATCGGCGTGGTGATCGCCGCGATCGTGGTGTTTTCCGGCAAGGGCGCGCCGCTGGCGCTGGTCGGGCCGGACTTTGCCAATGCCGCGATCTGGATCGGAGGCATCGCCTTTGTTGCGGTCAACGTGGTGCTGTATCGCTGGGTAGCGCGCCTGGGGCGTGCGCCAGTGGCGGTGTGAGGTCCTGCGTGGATGACGGCGGTCCTACACTGAGCGTCCTTCGTCCACGGTTTGACGCGTGAATCCAGAGCACAGCGGGGACCTCGCAGCCGCGTTGGAGCCGGACCTGGCCGTACACAGCACGCGTAACGCGTGGCTGCGTCGCCTGGCCGGGCCGGCGCTTTCGCTGGGCATGTTGTGCCTGGCGTTGTGGGCGCTGCACCTGCTCTCGCGCGAGGTCGACTACCACCAGATCCGCCAGTACGTGCAGGGCCTGCCGCGCGAGCGGATGTTGCTGGCCGCGCTGCTGACCGCGCTGGGGTACGGCGTGATGACCCTGTACGACCGCTGCGCACTGGCGTCCATTGGCCATCCCTTGCCGTGGCGCAAGGTCGGGTTGATCTCCTTCATCAGCTATGCCTTCAGCAATGCCGTGGGCATGTCGCTGCTGGTGTCCGGCTCCATCCGCTACCGGTTCTACCTCCAGAACGGCTTGTCCGCCGGTGAGGTGGCACGGGTCGTGGTGTTCTGCACGCTGAGTTTCTGGCTGGGACTGCTGGCGTTGACCGGGGTGACGCTGCTGGCCGTGCCGCTGCCGAGCGGGCTGCCGCTGGCGCCCTGGCGGGTGCCGCTGGCCGCGCTGCTGACGGCGGTGCCGGTGGCGTGGCTGCTGGCCGGCACACTGGTGCGGCGGCCGCTGCGTGTGTGGCGCTGGCACCTGACGTTTCCGGTGTGGCGCACCGGCGTACAGCAGATACTGGTCGGCGCGCTGGACTGGGGTCTGGCCGCGGCGGTGCTGTACGTGCTGATGCCCGACGAACTCAACAACGGTTTCGGCCACTTCCTGGCGATCTTCGTCATCGCGCAGATGGCCGGGCTCATCAGCCATGTGCCCGGCGGGCTGGGCGTGTTCGAGGCGGTGATGCTGGCCGGATTTGGTGCCACCGGCAATCACGCGCTGGCGGCGCCGATCCTGGGTGCGCTGGCGGTGTTTCGTGTCATCTACTACCTGTTGCCGCTATGCGCGGCCGCGGTGCTGGTGCTGCAGCGCGAGGCGCGCGGTTTGCGCCACAAGTCGCTTTGGTCGCCGTGGTTCACCGCCCTGTTGCCGTCGTTTTTTGCCGGTCTGACGCTGGTTGCCGGCGCGGTGTTGCTGTTTTCCGGTGCCACGCGCGGTCTGCCGGACCGCATGGCGGTACTGCGCGACGTGCTGCCGCTGCCGGTGCTGGAGTTGTCGCACCTGCTGGCCAGCGTCGTCGGCATGCTGCTGCTGATCCTGGCGCGCGGCCTGCAGCGCCGGCTGGATGCAGCGTATGTTTTAACGCTGGTGTTGCTGATTTCCGGCGCGGCGTTTTCGCTGCTCAAGGGCATCGACTACGAGGAGGCCACGCTGCTCACGCTGCTGGCGATGGCGCTGGCGCCTGCGCACAAGCTGTTTTATCGGCGCGCTTCGCTGTTCAACACGACCTTTTCGGCCGGCTGGATCGCCGCCATCGCGGCCGTGCTGGGTTGTGCGACCTGGCTGGTTTTGTTCAGCTACAAGCATGTGGACTACAGCGCCAACCTGTGGTGGGAGTTCAGCTTCCACCAGGGAGGCGCGCCGCGCGCCCTGCGTGCGCTGGTGGCCGCCACCGCGGCGGGCATGTTGTTTGCGCTGGGCAGCTTGATCCGGCCGGTGCAGACCCGGCATGTGGCGCCGGGCGAAGATCAGCTGCAACAGGCGCTGCCGCTGATCCGTCAGTCGCCTGACACGCAGGCGTGGCTGGCGCTGACCGGCGACAAGAGCCTGCTGTTCGACCCTGCGCACAAGGCATTCGTGATGTACGACATCGCTGGCCGCAGCTGGGTGGCCATGGGCGATCCCGTCGGCAGTGACGAGGCCGCGCGCCACGAGCTGGTGTGGACGTTCCTGGAGCAGTGCGAGCGCGCCGGTGGCTGGCCGGTGTTTTACCAGGTGCGCCCGGCAGAGTTGGACTTGTACCTGGAAGTGGGCATGAACCTGCTCAAGATCGGCGAGGAGGCGCGCGTGCGCCTGGCCACGTTCAACCTCGACGGCAAATCGCGCAAGGCATTGCGCAATTCAGTGAACAAGCTCACGCGTGATGGACTGCGCCTGCAAATCGTGCCGGCGAATGCGGTGACGGCGCTGCTGCCGCAACTGCGCGTCATTTCCGATGCGTGGCTCAAGGACAAGCACGTGCGCGAAAAGCGCTTCTCGCTTGGCGCCTTCGACCCGGCTTACCTGTCGCGCACGCCGATGGCGCTGGTGTGGCAGGGCGAGCGGCTGCTCGCCTTCGCCAATTTGTTCCTTGCCGAAACCCGGCAAGAGGCCTCGCTGGACCTGATGCGGCATGTACCCGACGGGCCACCGGGCATCATGGATTTCCTGTTCGTGCAGCTGATGCAGTGGGCGCGCGAAGAGGGCTACACCTGGTTCAACCTCGGCATGGCGCCTCTGGCCGGGCTGCACAACCGCCGGCAGGCGCCGCTGTGGAACCGCTTTGGCGCGATGGTGTTCGGTCGCGGCGAGCGCTTCTACAACTTTCGTGGGCTGCAGCAGTACAAGGGCAAGTTCGACCCGGAATGGGAACCGCGCTACATGGCCGTACCCGGCGGCATTGCGTTGCCGATGATCCTGGCCAACGTCGCCAGCCTCATTGCCGGCGGCCTGTCCGGGGTGGTGCGGCGATGACGCGCTCGATGCGACAGCGCACGAAGCTCGTGTTCGTCGTGGTGGCCTGCGTGCTGGTCGCCGTGCTGGCCTGGCATCCATGGTCGAAGGTCAGCCTGCGTGATGCCTCCATCGTGGTGCCGGCACGACGCGGAGTCATCGCCCCGGCGGGGCATACCGACGTGATGGCGGTGATTTATTCCGGCGATGGCGGCTGGGCGGACCTGGACCGGCAATTGGGCAACGCCTTCGCTGCGCGCGGCATCCCGGTGCTTGGCGTGAGCACCTTCAAGTATTACTGGCGATCACGCACGGTCGAGGAATCCGCGGCGCAACTGGACTCGCTGCTGACCGAGCAGATGCAACGCCTGGGAAAGCGGCGGCTATGGCTGATCGGCTATTCGTTCGGTGCCGACGTGCTGCCGAGCATCATCGCGCACCTGCAGCCGGAGCACCGCGCGGCGATCGCCCAACTGGTCCTGCTGGCTCCCAGCCGCGACGTGACCTTCGAGGTTGAACTGGAGGGTTACATGATCAAGCAGGGTTGGTTCGTCGAGCACTTCAAGCGCGTGATGCAGCACATCAATCCGATTCGCCATCAAGATGCGCTGACGCCGCTGCTGGCCCTGCACGGCGAGCCGCCGGTGAGCTGCTATTTCGGTCTGGACGATGCCGACGACAGCCTGTGCACCGCGCCGGGTGCGCCGCGCTGGCTGGAGGTGCGGCCCAAGCCGGGCGACCACCATTTCGCTGGCGGTTACCTGCCGCTGGCGAAGGAATTGTTGGCCGAGCTGCCAGCACCGGCAGTGGCGAAATAGCGGCCCTGCCGATCGCGTGCGCGATCAGACAGGACGCTCACATATCGAAGCGCGAGTGGGTAGGGCGGGCAGTGCCCGCCGTGCTGTTGCTGAGGAACTGGCGGGCATTGCACGTCCTGCGTCGCCGAACGAGCGTAGCGCGGCTGCCCGTACAATTCGCGGATGACCATTCAAGACCTCATCACGTGACTGCAGGATTTACCGCGACCGCAGCGGACGCGGTATTGGCGGCGCTTTGTGTTCCCTTTGATGCGGGCAACCTGCACCTGCCGCCGGGCGGGCGAGTGTTGTTCCTGCGCGCGCGCGCAGGCGTGCGACTACGCGAGCTGTCAGGTAGCCAGTGGTTGTGGCAGCAAAGCTTCATGCCGTTCGCCGACGAACTGGTGCGCAGCGGGCTGCGCGTGGGCGAACCGGCCGATGACGAGCGCTTTGCACTTGTACTTGTGCTGCCGCCGCGGCAGCG
>JBDTIE010000033.1:0-11402 GCA_039936515.1 Rhodanobacter sp.
ATCGTCCCGATGCCGGCAACGGTGTCGTCATTTTTGCCGCTTCACACAGCGGCGCGATCCACGGCAGGCCGCCAATGCGGCGCCACCGCGGCACGCGACGCGTGGCAAGCCGAGGAATCCACCATGAAACGCATGTTGATCAACGCGACTCAGCGCGAAGAGTTGCGCGTGGCCATTGTCGATGGCCAGACCCTGTATGACCTGGATATCGAGATTCCGTCCCGGGAACAGAAGAAATCCAACATCTACAAGGGCCGCATCACCCGTGTCGAGGCCTCCTTGGAAGCCTGCTTCGTCGAGTACGGCGCCGAGCGTCACGGCTTCCTGCCGCTCAAGGAAATCTCACGCGATTACTTCACCACGGGGATGGATCCGCACAAGTCGAACATCCGCGAGCTGGTCAAGGAAGGCCAGGAAGTGGTCGTGCAGGTGGAAAAGGAAGAGCGCGGCAACAAGGGCGCGGCACTGACCACCTTCATCAGCCTGGCCGGCCGCTACATGGTGCTGATGCCCAACAACCCCAAGGCTGGCGGCGTGTCCCGTCGCATCGAGGGCGAAGACCGGCAAGCACTCAAGGAAGCGCTGGAGCATGTCACCGTCCCCGACGATGTCGGCCTGATCGTGCGCACCGCCGGCCTGGGTCGCGACGCCGAGGAACTGCAGTGGGACCTGGATTACCTGCTGCAACTGTGGAAGTCGATCTCCGAAGCGGCGGTCAAGCAAAAGGCGCCATTCCTGATCTACCAGGAGTCGAAGCTGTTCATCCGCGCGCTGCGCGACTACCTGCGCAGTGACATCGGCGAGATCCTGATCGACGACGAATCGCTGCACAACGATGCCCGCGATTTCATGCAGCAGGTGATGCCAACCGCCCTGCGCAAGCTCAAGCTGTACACCGACGACACTCCGCTGTTCACGCGCTATCAGATCGAAACCCAGATCGACAGCGCGTTTGACCGCCAGGTACGCCTGCCTTCGGGCGGTTCGATCGTGATCGACCAGACCGAGGCGCTGACCGCCATCGACGTGAACTCGTCCAAGGCGACCAAGGGCAGCGACATCGAGGAGACCGCGTTCAACACCAACTGCGAAGCGGCGGTAGAGATTGCGCGCCAGGCACGCATCCGCGATGCCGGCGGCCTGCTGGTCATCGACTTCATCGATATGGACAGCCCCAAGCACCAGCGCGAAGTCGAGGAGCGCATGAAGGACGCGCTCAAGCTTGACCGCGCACGCGTGCAGGTGGGCCGTATTTCACGCTTCGGCCTGCTGGAGTTGTCGCGCCAGCGTCTGCGCCCCAGTCTGGGCGAGGCCAGCCAGGTCGTCTGTCCGCGCTGCGAAGGCCACGGCGTCATTCGCGGGGTCGAGTCGCTCTCGTTGTCCACGCTGCGCCTCATCGAGGAGCACGCCATGAAGGAGAACACCGGGCAGGTCCTGGTGCAGGCGCCTTCCACGGTGGCCAACTTCCTGCTCAACGAAAAGCGCGCCAGCGTCGTGGAGATTGAATTGCGCCACAAGGTGCACGTCATGATCGTCGCCGACGAGCACCTGCAGACCCCGCACATCGAGATCCAGCGCATCCGCGAAGCGGACATGGGCGAGCACAGCAAGCCCAGCTACGAGCGGCTGACCACCGTTGAATCCGAGCCACTGCACAAGATGGGCCAGGTCCTGGGCAGCAACGAACACCCGGCGGTCAGCGGCATCATGCCCGCCAGTCCCGCGCCCATGCGCGAGGAAGTGCCGATGCCGGCGGCGATGGAAGAGTCACCAGCGCCGCGTCGCCGTGCAGCCCCTACCTCTTCGGCCCCCGCGTCGGCGCCTGCGGGCGGCGTGTTGTCGCGGGTGCTGGGATGGTTCCGCAGCCCCGGCCAGCCCGAGATGCCCGAAACCACCGGCAAACCGGCCGCGCGCAGTGCAGGCAGCGGCCGCAACCCGCGCCGCGCAGAGCACGAGGGCCGCGCCAGCAGCAACCGAAGCACGACGTCCAGCCGCGCGCCACGGCGAGAGTCCGGCGCGCAAGGCGGATCGCGTGGCACACAGTCGACGGCAGCACCCCGGCCGTCGCGTCAGCGCAGCGCGGACGCGACGACACGCTCATCCGCGCAAACTCCCTCCGCCGCCAAGACGGAGCGCGCCAGCAAGCCGCTGGCGACTGATGAGCGCGCCGCCGCGACGGAGCGCAAGCCAAGTTCCGCGCCGGCGCAGCCGCGAGCCGAACGCCAACCTCGGCCCACTCCGGCCGAGCGCCCGGCCAAGCCGGAGAGCGACGAGGCCGAGATGGCCGCAGCGACGGTTGATCCGGAGCTGATCGGCGCGCCGGCCGATGCGCTGGACAACTCGCTGGATACCGACGGCAGCCAGTCGCGTCGCCGCCGTGGACGTCGTGGTGGCCGCCGCCGGCGCCGTCATGACGAGACCGCGACCGACACCGACCAGGGCGCCAACGGCTCCACAACGGCGGATGACTCGCAATCGGCTGACGCCAGTGGTCAGACGGACGCGGCGGTGAAGACTGCCGCCCAACGCACGGCGCCGCCCATTGACGCCATGACGCCGCACACCGACGATGCAGCGGCCGCGTCATCAACGCACAGCCACCCGGATCGCCCTGCAGCGGCTGCCACGTCGTCCGCCCGATCGGCAGCAGAAGCCGGTGCTGAGCAAGGCGTGCAGGCGTCGAAAGCGACTGCGGATTACACATCCACGGCCGCCCCCGGTTTCAATTTGCCAACGTTGCCACCGATTCCCGGCAGCACGAACGTGGACGCGCATCGGCCGCAGCCGGCACAAGACAAGCCAGCCGCCGCGCCCGCGCCTCCCCGCACTGTCGCCGCGCAAACCGTCGTGCCTGGCGGTCAGGCTGAAAATGGCGACCGGCCGGTACCGCACGCCGCGTCCCCGGCAACCGCCGATGCGCACGATGCCGCATCTGTGCCGTCGTCATCGACCCCGGCATCATCGACCCCGGCATCAACGACGCAGACATCTGCGCCTGCGTCAGCGCCGATGCCAGCACCTGCCACTGCACAAGTGGCAGCGCCACCGACGGCGACACATGTACCTATGCCTGCGCCGGCACCCGCGCCGGTTGATCACCATGACCCAAGGCCAGACACTGCCGCTGTCGCAGCACCGGCACCGATACCGGCACCAATACGGTCGCCTGCGCATCCACAGGGCGCCGTCGTCACGGTGCAGCCCGAACAGGGCGATCTGTTGACCGCCGCCCGTGGCCGCAGCACGCCCTCGCCGGTGCGGGTGCCCGCCACGATGCCTGACAGCACCGACCAAGGCGACGACGCCACAGCCCGCTGACGCTGGCCGACAAGAAGCAAAAAGCCGGGCATTGCCCGGCTTTTTGCTTCTGTGGCGACAGGAAGTCGAGTTACACGCCCACCTGGTGCGCCGGCGAATCGATCATGCCGTGCGCAGTCATGAGATGCGCCAGGCTCAGGACGTGGTCGACGTGCAGCTTTTCCATGAGGCGCTGCTTGTACGTGGATACGGTCTTGGGACTCAGGCTGAGCTGCTCGCCGATCACCGTCAACGCCTTGCCGCGCACCAGCATCATCGCCACCTCCAACTCGCGGCTGGACAGCACGTCAAACGGTGAGCCCTTGCCATCCAGCGTGGCCAGCGCAAGCTGCTGGGCAACCACCGGTGCCAGGTAGCGGCGACCGCTGCACACCTGCCGGATCGCGGTAACCAGTTCGTCAGCGCTGCAGCCCTTGGTGAGGTAACCGAGCGCACCGGCATCCAGCAGCCGCTTGGGAAAGCGCGCATCGTCAACCACGGTGACAATGACGATGCGGGTGGTCGCCTTCGCGCGGCAGATGCGCTCGGTCAGCTCAATGCCGCTCATGCCCGGCATGTGCACATCCACCAATGCCACATCCGGCTTCAACGCACGGATGAGCTGTGACCCTTCCTCGGCACTCGCCGCCTCCCCCGCCACGCAAATATCCGGCTGCTGCTGCAGGATCATCCGGAAGCCGGTGCGCACCAGCTCGTGGTCATCGATCAACACGACATTGATCACGCTCTCCCCTCCTCACGTCACCTGCCTGACTGCGCAACACGCCCGCGTCGCGCGATCGCCACCCCAACTGGCCTCGGCAATGTGCCATCGTTGCCAAGGCAGGTCTGTCAGAAAATTCCCACGACGCGTGTACGAAAACTGACTTCAAGTCAGCAAGGTTGACGGCCGCTTCGTCAGCCCCGCAATCCGCCCGCGAACGCCTTGCACGTGGCGCATCCACCTTACCCCCGACGGAAGCCCAAGGCACCCGGTCTGCACCGGTGTTCCAAACTCCAAACACAAGAAAACCCGCCAAGTTGCGGGTTCTCTTGTGTTTTCTGGACTTTACCGAACGTCCTCAAACTGACCATTGGTGCCCAAGAGGGGACTCGAACCCCTACGACTTGCGTCGCTACCACCTCAAGGTAGTGCGTCTACCAGTTCCGCCACCTGGGCAGGTGTGTTGCTCAATGCTTGCCGATGGGCTCTCCGGCTGGAACGGTCGCCGGCTGGCCAGTGGTTGGCGCAGGCGCGGCCTTAGCCGGGACGGCATTGTTCGTCGCAGCCGGAGTTGCCGACGGCAGCTCCGAGCCAGCCGGGGTTGCCGGCGCCACAGGAACCTTGGCGGCGGGCTTTTCCGTCAGTGCACCCATCACGCCCAGGTCGCCTGCCTTGGTCTGCGGCCGATCGCCGCCATGCAGGTAGATGCCCATCGTGATACTGAGGATGAAGAACAACGCCGCCAGGACGCTGGTGGCCCGCGTGAGGAAGGTGCCCGAGCCACGCGCACCGAAGACGGTGGCCGAGGCGCCACCGCCGAAGCCTGACCCGGCATCAGCGCCTGCGCCGTTTTGCAGCAGGATGAGCACGATCATCGCCGCAGCGATGAGGATGTAAAACACGCTGAAAATGACGAACATGGTGTGTATGAATGCCTGTGGGCTACTTCAAGCTGCGGCGCAGATGCCGAGGAAGTCGGACGCCGTCAATGCCGCACCGCCGATCAAACCTCCGTCTACATCCGCCTGGGCGAACAACTCCGCGGCGTTGGCCGGCTTGACGCTGCCGCCATAAAGCAGTCGGGTTAGACGGGCAATCATAACATCTTCCTTTTCCAGTTGGCTACGCAGGAAGCCGTGCACTTGCTGGGCCATTTCCGGAGAGGCACTGCGCCCACTGCCAATGCACCATACCGGCTCGTAGGCAATGACTGCGGTGTCGAAGCTGGCGATACCGTTGTGCTCGATCACTGCCTGCAACTGCCGCGCCACCACCACCTGGGTCTGCCCGGCGTCGCGTTCGGCAAGGCTCTCGCCAACGCACAGGATCGGGGTCAGCCCGCCTGCGCGCGCGGCGGCGAATTTGCGCGCCACGAGCTCGTCGCTTTCGCCGTGGTACTGGCGACGTTCGGAGTGGCCGACCAGGACCCAGCGCGCGCCCACATCGGCCAGCATCGCCGCGGACACCTCGCCGGTATACGCACCTTGCCCGTCATGCTCACTGACATCCTGCGCACCCACGCCCAAGCCTGAATCGGCGTGGCGGGTGGCGATCTCCGCAAGGTAGGGAAATGGCGGAAAAACCGCGACATCGACCGTGCCCGGGCTACCGGCGACGATGGCGTCCACCAGCGACTCGGCCATGCTGCGGCTGCCGTGCATTTTCCAATTGCCCGCGACGAGTTTCTTGCGCATGTCCAGCCCTTGCCTGCGGTAGATCGGCAAGCTTACCCACGGCCCATGCCCGCGGCAAACCGCTATGCTCGGACGCTGCGTAGCGTGCGCAAGCGCACTGCCGTTTCCGCACCCACGAGCCTTGCCTAATGTCGCTGTTGCCCACGCAGATGCGCCCGCTTCCGTACCACCGGCCAATGCCCGGGCGAGATTACTGGCTGGTTGACGACGTGCTGTCCAACCCGTCGGCTGTGCGCGAACGCTGCCTTGCACGTACCGACTGGGAGCTGGGCTACCCCTACACCGGCGAGGTATGGCCCGGCATGCGCTCGTGCCCGGCGCTGCAGGAAGAAGAACTGCAAGCGCTGGAACGCACTGTGCGCACGCAGACCGGTGTCGACAGGTTGTGGGTCGAAGACGCCGCCGATGGTGCAAGGCTCAACCACAATTGCATGCAGGTGGTCGGCTCCACCGAAGGCGCGGTCAAGCCGCACACGGACTCATCCAACCTCTGCCGTTACGCCGCGGTGTTGTATCTGAATCCGGATGCGCCCGCGACCTGTGGCACCAGTTTTTTTCGCCAGCGCCTGCCCGGCGGGGCGTTGGGAGGCAATATCGTGTTGGCGCCACACCGCAACCTGGCCGAGGCGCTGGGCAACCGTTTCGTGCAACCGGGTTCATTTGCTGTGGACGTGGCCGTGCCGCATCGTTTCAACCGCCTGCTGCTGTACAAGGCCAATCTCATCCACAGCGCCAGCGCGTATTGGGGCATGGGCGACGCCGCCAGCAAACGTATGACCGCGGTGTTTTTCTGGATGGCGTGAGCGACAAGCTCCGCTTCGCCCCCTCCTGGCAAAAAGGCGACGGCGCGTTCAGATCAGCCGGGTTCAGATCAGTTTGATCTCGCGCAAGCGTTGCAGCAGATATTCGTGCGCGGTAAGTGAATCGGTGAAGTGGCGCGGGTTGTCGGCAGTGATGCACGAGTCCAGCGGGTCGAGCACAACGTCCGGATTCGGGTGCAGGAAGAACGGCACCGAGTAGCGCGGCTTGCGCGCGTTGGCGTTGCGCGGGTTGACCACGCGATGCGTGGTGGACGGATAAACCTGGTTGCTCAGGCGCTGCAGCATGTCGCCGATATTGACGACGATGGCGTCGCCGGTGGTGGTGATCGGCAACCACTCGCCATCACTCAGGACCTCCAGCCCCTCGGCGCTGGCGCCAACCAGCAGGGTGATGAAGTTGCTGTCCTCGTGGGCACCGGCGCGCACATTGGGTACCTCGTCGTCGGTGATCGGCGGGTAATGCAGTGGGCGCAGGATGGAATTGCCCAAGTTGGTCTTGTCGGCGAAAAAATCCTCCGGCTGCTGGATGTGCAGCGCCAGCGCGCGCAACACGCGCGAGCCGAGCTGGTCCAGCGCGGTGTACAGGCCGTAACCGCAGGACTTGAAATCAGGCACCTCGTCAGGCCACAGGTTGGGTGGCATGACGTCGGCAAACCGCGAGTCGCGCGGGATCTCGCGGCCGATGTGCCAGAACTCCTTGAGGTCGGCATACTCGCTGCCCTTGGCAGTCTCCACTTTGAATGGCGTGTAGCCACGCGCCCCGCCGCCGCGTGGCAGGTGGTACTTCATCTTGGTTTCGGTCGGAAGCGCGAAGAAGTGCTGGAAAGCGGCATACGCGCCGTCGATCAGATCCGGCGCGATACCGTGGCCACTGATGCAGCAGAAACCGAACTGCCGGTAGGCCGCGCCAAGCTCCGCGACAAATGCGTCGCGGTCACTGTCGAAGCGGCGGATATCCAGGGTGGGGACGTTTTTCATCATGCGTGCGCCATGTAGTCGGCTGCGGCCGAGCGCACCACCTCGGCCAGTTGTCCGGCAACTTGCTGGACCTCTTCGGCATTGTCACCCTCGATGGTGACACGCACTACCGGTTCGGTGCCCGATGCGCGCAACACCACCCGCCCACGCCCGCGCAATGCGGACTCCGCCTGCGCCAGCGCGGCCTGCACCGCCGGGCCCGCGAGCGCCTCGCGTGCGCCATCGGCGCGCACGTTGAGCATGATCTGCGGCAGCTTGACCAGTTCGGCGCGCACGCTGGCAAGGTCATCGCCGCTGTGTGCCAGCGCCTGCAGGATGGCCAGCGCCGCGACAATGCCGTCGCCGGTGGTGGCCCGGTCCAGGCATAGGATGTGGCCGGAGGTTTCCCCGCCAAGCATCCCGCCGTGCTGCTTGAGTTGCTGCAGCACGTAGCGGTCGCCGACATTGGCGCGCACGAACGGCACGCCCAGGCGCTGCAGTGCCTGCTCCAGTCCAAAGTTGCTCATCAGCGTCCCGACCACCGGACCGTGCAGGCGACCCTGCGCGTGCAGGCTTCGCGCCAGCACGTACAGCGCATCATCGCCGTCGGCCAGCGCGCCATTGCGGTCAACCAGGATCAACCGGTCGCCGTCGCCGTCAAAAGCCATGCCGACATCGGCGCCGTGGGCGAGCACGGCCTGCTGCAGCGTCTGCGGATGTGTGGAACCCACGTCACGGTTGATGTTGAAACCGTCGGGCTTGTCGCCCATCACCACCACCTCGGCGCCCAGCTCGGCAAAGACGCGCGGCGCCACCTGGTAGGTCGCGCCGTGGGCGCAGTCCAGCACCAGCTTGAGTCCGCGCAGGCTGAAATCCTCCGGCACCGTGGCCTTGCAGAACTCCGTGTAGCGCGCGACCGCGTCCTCGATGCGCGTGGCCTTGCCCAGTTGCTCGGACGGCACGGTGACGAACCCGGCGTCCACTTCCGCCTCGATCGCCAGCTCGATCGCATCAGACAGCTTCTCGCCGTCGGCGGAAAAAAACTTGATGCCATTGTCGTGATGCGGATTGTGCGAGGCGCTGATGACGATGCCGGCCTGTGCACGCATCGAGCGGGTGAGGAACGCCACCGCCGGCGTCGGGATCGGCCCGAGCAGGCCCACATCCACGCCAGCGGCAACCAGCCCGGCCTCCAGTGCGGCCTCGAACAGGTAGCCGGACACGCGGGTGTCCTTGCCAATGAGCACCTTGGGTCGGTCGCTGCTGTCACGCCGCAACACGGCGCCGGCAGCCCGGCCCAGGCGCAGCATGAAATCCGCGCTGATGGGCCATTGCCCGACCAGGCCGCGGATGCCGTCGGTACCAAAGTATTTGCGCTGGGTCATGGGGATCCTGATGGGAGCGCGGGCGGCGAAAGGATATCGCGCGCCATGGGTTCAGTCGTCGTCGGGCCAGCGCGGGGCGGCCTGACGTTCAACACGTTTGGGAATGCTGTCGTGCGCGTGCACCGCCTGCCATACCGCCAGTGCATCGACGGTGGCAGCCACGTCGTGCACGCGGACCATGCGCGCGCCGCGCTGCACAGCGATCAACGCGGCGGCGACTGATCCGCTGACACGCTGAGCCGGCACCTTGCGCCCGGTGAGGCTGCCGATCATCGACTTGCGCGAAAGCCCGGCATACACGCCGGCACCCAGGTCGGCAAAGCGCTGCAGCGCGCCAAGCAGGGCGATGTTGTGCTCCAGCGCCTTGCCAAAGCCGAAACCCGGGTCCACCAGCACGCGACGGCGATCCATGCCGGCCAGCTCGCAGGCAAACAGGCGATCGGTGAGAAACCGGTGTACCTCGGCCACCACGTCCTCGTAGTGCGGATCATCCTGCATGCTGCGCGGCTCACCTTGCATGTGCATCAGGCACACCGGCACGCCAAGTTCCACCGCCGCATCCATCGCCCCGTCGCGGCGCAACGCATAGACGTCGTTGATCATCCCCGCGCCGGCAGCCACAGCTGCGCGCATCACTTCGGGCCTGAAGGTGTCGATCGCAATCGGCAAGGCCGTGCGCGCGACCAGCTGCTCCAGCACCGGCAGCACGCGGGCCAGTTCCGCCTCGACATCGACAGCCTCGGCGCCGGGGCGAGTGGATTGTCCGCCGACGTCGAGCATGTCAGCGCCCTCCTCCACCATGCGCAGCGCATGTGCCACGGCAGCGGCGACATCATCGCCATGACCATCGGCAGAGAACGAATCCGGACTGAGGTTGAGCACGCCGACCACGCGCGGGCGATCCAGCGCCAGCGGCCGCCCGTTGCAATCGAGCACGGTTGCGAACGGATCAGTCACCATGACGCTGCCCGCGCACGAGGGTTGTCAAGCGCCAGCATGCGGCGTACCGGCGAACGCGCCCATGAAGCCGCGGTAATGGCGCAGCTCGGCGATGGAATCGCGGATGTCCGACAACGCCGTATGTGCCGACTCCTTGCCAAAACTGCGCGCGATCTCCGGTGCCCAGCGCCGCGCCAGTTCCTTGAGCGTGGACACGTCCATGTTGCGGTAGTGGAACTAGTGCTCAAGCCGCGGCATCTGCCGGTGCATGAAGCGCCGGTCCTGACAGATGGAATTGCCGCACATCGGCGACTTGCCCGGCCCCACCCACGCATGCAGAAACTCCAGCGTGGCGTGCTCGGCCATGGCGTGGTCGGTCTCCGATTCCAGCACCTGGCGCCACAGCCCGGACTTGTGGTGCTGGTTGCAATTCCAGCTGTCCATCGACTCCAGCCGGTCCACCTCGTGGCGTATGGCAAACACCGGACCGTCGGCGAGCACGTTGAGCTCCTTGTCGGTAACCACCGTGGCAATCTCGAGGATGGAGTCATGATCGGTGTCCAACCCGGTCATCTCCAGATCGATCCAGATCAGGTTGTCGTCGTTGACGTGGCTCATGCGCGCTCCTTGTGGTGCGGCCAGTTTACCGCGTCGGCGCCCGTGCCAAGCGCGCGTGCGATGATTCGACCCCATGCAGACGTTCTTCTGGCACGACTACGAAACCACCGGTGCCGACCCGCGTCGCGACCGACCACTGCAGTTCGCCGGCATCCGTACTACCGCTGAGCTGGAAATCATCGACGCGCCGGTCATGTTCTACGCCCGTCCGCCGCGAGACATGCCGCCGCATCCGGACGCGTGCCTGATCACCGGCATCACGCCGCAGCACGCCGATCGCGAGGGCCTGGGCGAGGCCGAGTTTGCCGCGCGCGTGCACGAGCAGTTGTCCGCTCCCGGCACCTGCGCCGTCGGCTACAACTCGCTGCGTTTCGACGACGAATTCACCCGTCACCTGCTGTACCGCAACTTCTACGACCCGTATGCGCGCGAGTGGGAAAACGGCAACTCGCGCTGGGACCTGATCGATCTGGTGCGCATGTGCCACGCACTGCGGCCCGAAGGCATCGTCTGGCCCCAACGCGATGACGGCACGCCCAGCTTTCGCCTGGAACATCTGGCCAGCGCCAATCACCTGGACCAGGAGCACGCGCACGACGCGTTGTCGGACGTGCAAGCGCTGATCGGCCTGGCACGGCTCATTCGCGTGCGCCAACCGCGTCTGTGGGCGTGGTATTTCGCGCTGCGGCGCAAGCAGCGGGTGTTTGACCTGCTGGACGTGGTGGGCATGACGCCGCTGGTGCATGTGTCTTCGCGCTATCCGGCCAGCCGGCGCTGCCTTGCACTGATCGCGCCGCTGGCGCCGCACCCGAGCCGCAGCGGCGAGGTGATCGTGTGCGACCTGGCAACCGATCCGTCCGAGTGGCTTGACCTGGACGAAGATGACATCGCCGACCGCATCTTCACCCCGCGCGCGGATCTGCCCGAGGGCGTCAATCGCGTCCCGCTGCGCACCGTGCGCGCCAAC
>JBDTIE010000034.1:0-2527 GCA_039936515.1 Rhodanobacter sp.
GTTGAGATACGCCAGCTTGCCCACCGCATTGCCCTGCGGGAAGGCCTTGTCGGCCACCGGCCGGGTGACGACGACTTGCGCGGGGTCGCGCTGGTCTCGAAAGCCCTGGTGTTCCACGTCACTGGCCTTGAAGCTGCGGCCGGCCACAACGCGCACGCCCATGGTCGACAGCATCTGCTCATCGCCAAAGTAATAGGTGGTGCGAATCTGGGCGCCGCGCTCGTGCGGCTTGACGTTCAAGGCGCCGTTCCACGACGAGTCCAGCAGCGGCATGGAATTGACCGGAGCGACCGAGACCACGTCCGGCATGGCGCGCAACGCTGCCAGATCCTCAAGCTGCATGGCGTCGAGCTGGTCGACCGCGCCGGGCTGGTCCTCGCCTGGCGCACCCACCCATTGCTGGCTGATGAGAAACAGGTTGCTCTCATCCATGCCCGTGGGCCGGTTCACGCGCTCGATGCGCTGGCCGATGATGAACACCGCGTTGCAGACGATGGCCAGCGTCAACGCAATCTGCAGTGCGATCAACACGACGCCGGCCTTGTGCTTGCGCAACGCCGCGATCATGGGATGGATGGTCATCGCGTTAGTCCCCTAATTGCTCTTCAGTTGCCACGCAGGCTGCACGCGCGAGGCGCGGAAGGTCGGATACAACCCTGCCAGCACGGTCGCGATCACCGCCACCAGCAAGGTGAGCGCCAGCAGCGAGAGGTCCAGCCGCGCCAACGTGGCAATGTTCGCGGGAAGTACCCAGCCCACGCCGATCACGCCCACGCCGGTAAGCAGCAGGCCCAGTACGCCACCGGCCAGGCCGACCATGCCCGCCTCGGTGAGAAACTGCAGGTAGATCGCCTTGCGCGGCGCGCCTAGCGCGCGACGCACGCCGATCTCGCCACTGCGGCGCAGGAACTTGGCCAGCAGCAGCCCCACGGTGTTGACCAGGCACACCAGCAACAGGCCCAGCGCCACCAGCAGCGACACCTTGGTATCGCGCGGCACCACCTGTTCGTGGTCGAGAAACGCCGGCACGTCGCGCAGGCGGTTGTTGGGCGGCCAGTTGAACCGGCCAGACGCCTGCTGCTCGCGCGCATAGCCGTCCAGGTATTGGCGATAGGCAGTGACCGCGGCAGCGTCGGGCAATTCGGCCATGTACGCGATCCACACGCAGCTGGACCGCTGCAGGCCGACGAAACCGGACTCCTTCGGCGTCTCGTTGCAGTTGGTGTTGCCGTCGTTGGGAATGCCCACGGCAATGGCACGCTCGAACGGCAGGAATACGTCCTCGACCTTGTCGTTGAAGCCGCCGCCGTTGACCACATCGTAGAATCGCGGCTGCGGGTTCCAGTGCGCGAGCACGCCGACCACGCGGTAGTCCTTGCCTTCGATGTTGAGTGTCTTGCCCACGCTGCTGGCGCCGGCGAACAGCTTGTCGTTGAGTTTGCTGCTGATCACCGCCACCGCTGCACGCTGCGTGTCGTCGGCGGCGCTCCAGCCGCTGCCGTACAGGAACGGCACGTCAAGCATCGGGAAAAACTCGCTATACACCGCATGCCCGCTGACGTTGAGCGGATGCTTGCCGGCCCCTGCAGGCACCACCGAGGGCGAGATCTGGTACATGGCCGATTGCCGCTTGGCGCGATGGTCGCGCATCAGCGCCATCGCATCGGTGTAATCGAGCGCATCGGGCGGCTCATTGCCGCCGTCCCGGCTGCGCCCCGCCGGCCCGTACATGTCGATCTGCGGCACGAACAACTGCGCGGACTTCCAGGGAATCGGATCACCGGACACGGCGCGGAACACCGACCAGGTGGTCATCGACGCAGCCACGCCAAAGCCGATCGCCAGCACCATCAGCGCGGTCAGCCCGCGGCTGCGCTTGAGGCTGCGCAAGGCCAGTTCAAGGTAATAGGTGAACATTTATCCGTCCTTTGTGGATCGTGACCTATCGGCACAAGACCGCTGTCTGGTGATGCAAGCGCAAGGGGTCGTCCCTGGGTATGTTGCCGTCCCGATTGCCGATTGGCCGATGCTGCAGAAGCGGCTCCGCGCGGCTTGCCCGCACTCAGCTCGAAGCGTGTGCGCCGCCCGCATCGGACAGGCTGTGGAAGCGTGGCTCCTCGGACAGGTCCACCACCTGGCCGTCGATGATGTGCACGTTGCGCTGCGCACGTGCGGCCAGTTCCGGGTCATGCGTGACCATGACGATGGTGGCGCCTTCGCGGTGGATGTCCTCGATCAGCTCCAGCACGCTGCGCGCCATCTGCGTATCCAGGTTGCCAGTAGGCTCGTCGGCCAGCAGCAGGCGTGGCGAACCGGCCAACGCGCGGGCGATCGCCACGCGCTGCTGCTGGCCACCGGACAGTTCGGCCGGGTAATGCTTGGCGCGCGAGGACAAGCCCACGCGCTCCAGCGCGTCCATGATGCGTTGCTTGCGCTCGGCCGATTTCATGCCACGGTAGCGCAGGGGCACCTCGATGTTGTCGAACACGTTGAGGTCGGGAATCAGGTTGAACGCCTGGAAGATGAA
>JBDTIE010000035.1:0-1833 GCA_039936515.1 Rhodanobacter sp.
GCGACAGCGGCACGCCGGTGCGCGCGGACAAGCGGCTGCTGATCGGAATCATCAGCGCGGCCAGCGCCTGGCTGGGGATAACCGCGCTGAACATGCTGGCGACCACGTTGATCACCACGCCCAGGCGCGACTCCACGCCCCGCGCCAGGCGGATCATGAACTGCGCCGTGAGATTGAGCACGCCGGCGCGATCCAGGCCTTCGCCCATGATCATGATGGCGATGATCGCGATCACCGCCGTACCGGAGAAACCGTTGAACACGCGCTCGGGCGGGATCAGCCCGGTTAAACCGATGGTCACCACCACCAGCAACGCCACCATGTCGGCGCGGATCCACTCCAACACCAGCATGATCATGGTGAAGCCCAGCAACCCGAGCACCAGGATCATGTCCGGGGTGAGCGACAGTGCCACTAGCGCGCGTCCCGCAAGGGCCGTCGACCACGGTGGATGCTGGGGATCAGGGAATGCTTCACGCCGCGTCGAGTCGTCCCTGGATGGATTGCAGCAGTATAAGCGGCCGGCCCACATGGGCGGTGAACCGCGCGCGTGCAGCGGCGCGGGCTCGCGCTTGCCACGGCGCCTTGCAAGGATGGCCTGGTCCCTTGCATCCGCAGGCACAGCAGCGCGTGCGCACGCAGGCGCCCGGTCGCCGACGGCTGGCCCAACTCCATCGCTTCATCGCGAAGAAGAGATATATACTCGTCGGACCCGAACGGAGTCCGGCGATGCCGACGATCAGCTTTGAGTTCTTCCCACCCAAAACCGACGAGCAGCGCGCGCAGCTCGATCGCGCCGCGCAAGCGCTCAAGGCGCACCAGCCGGAGTACGCATCGGTGACCTTTGGCGCCGGTGGCTCGACGCTGAGCTACACCAGCGATACCGCACTGCGCCTGCATACGCTGCATGGTTTGGCGGTCGCGCCGCATTTGTCGTGCGCCGGCGGCACGCGGCAGGAGCTGGCGGCGTTGCTGGACAGCTACCAGGCCGCCGGCTACCGGCGCTTGATCGCACTGCGCGGCGACCTGCCCTCGGGCATGGCTTCGCCGGGCGATTTCCGCTACGCGGCAGACTTGGTTGCCTTCATCCGCGAGCGTACGGGAGACCACTTCCACATCGAGGTTGCGGCCTACCCGGAGACGCACCCGCAGGCGGAAAACGCCTTGCATGACCTGCGGCATTTCAAGGACAAGATCGACGCCGGTGCCGATGGCGCCATCACCCAATACTTCTTCAACCCGGACGCCTATTTCCGTTTCGTGGAGGACGTGGCCCGCCTCGGGGTCACGGTGCCGATCGTGCCAGGCATCATGCCAATCTCCAGCTACAGCCAGTTGCAACGGTTTTCCGACATGTGCGGCGCCGAGATTCCGCGCTGGATCGCCAAGCGCATGCAGGCCCTGGGCGATGACGCCCAAAGCGTGCGCCAGCTAGGGGCCGAGGTGGTGGCGCGACTGTGCCAGCGCTTGCTCGATGGCGGCGCGCCGGGCCTGCACATCTACACGCTCAATCGCGCGAAGGCGCCGCGGGCAGTGCTGGAGCAATTGATCTAGGGCAACGCCCGCATCGCTGGGCAAGCGCCGTATGCTGCACCGATGCGCATGTTGTTCCTCCTGCCGTGGTTGGCTTGTCTGGCACTGGTCTTGGTGTCGGCGCGAGCGGACGCGCAGACACCCATTCACCGCTGCATCGGTGCCGATGGCAACCCGGTGTTTACCGACCAGCCGTGCGCCGCGTTGGGCGCCACCGCGGTGGCGCGCGGCGCCGCTGGACGTGACGACGAGGCGCCGAGAACCCCCGCTGTGCGGTGTGCGTCCAGTCCCGCGCAGTTG
>JBDTIE010000036.1:0-5463 GCA_039936515.1 Rhodanobacter sp.
TTGAGGTACCTGGTGGCTGGCGTCTGCCGGCCCCACCATCCATTGTTGCCGTGGATACGGTAGCGCACTGCGCCGGTACGCAGGTAGTACTTGTGCGCACCCAGCACACTGGTGCCGAACACCAGGCAATTGTCGGCGGACAGCCGCCAGCTGGCATTCCAGGTCGACGGCAAATCAAGGGCGCGGCGTGCCCACGATGCGCGCATCGAAAGCGCCGAGCTAGGGGCGCCATACCAAGGCATCAGCATATAGGTGCTGATCGCGGTGAAGCCCAGGTCCTGCGAGCGGCTGGCGTGACCCATCCAGCGGTTCTCGTCACCGAACAGCTGCACATCTGAAAACACGAAGTCGATGTCGCCACGGCTGTCATAAAGCTCACCGATGCGCGCGAGATAGTCTGGCGCCCAGCAGTCATCGGCATCGAGGAAGCAGATCACGTCGGCTTGGGCCTGCACCACGCCACGCCGGAATGCGGACAACTGGCCGCCGTTTGGTCCACACAACAAGGTGACCCTGCGATCACCACTGTAACGCTCGCGCAGGTAATCCGCCGAGCCGTCAGTGGAGCCGTCGTCCACCACGATGACCTGCGCCGGCGCACGCGCCTGCGCCAATGCACCATCGATCGCCGTGCCGACGAATTGACGGTAGTTGAAGCAGGTGATGACGACCGCGAAACTGGTCATGGCGCCGCAGCGTCCTGCAGCAGGTGACGGAAATAGCCGATGGTTTGCTTCAGGCCGTCTTCCAGCGCCACCGTCGGCTGCCAGCCGAGTCGGTCGCGGGCCACGCTGATGTCCGGCTGGCGCTTGCGTGGATCGTCCGTCGGCAACGGCTGGTACACCAGCTTCGAGTGGCCACCAACCAAGCCGATCACCAGCTCGGCCAGCTCCAGCATGGTGTGTTCCACCGGATTGCCGATATTCACCGGGCCGGTGAAACCACGCTCCGATTCCATCATGCGCACCATTGCCTCGATCAGGTCGTCGACATAACAGAAGCTGCGGGTCTGGCTGCCGTCGCCGTATATGGTGATGTCCTCACCGCGCAGCGCCTGCACGATGAAGTTGCTCACCACCCGACCGTCATTGGGATGCATGCGCGGCCCGTAGGTATTGAAGATGCGCACGACCTTGATGTCCAGATCGTGCTGGCGTTGGTAATCGAAGAACAGCGTCTCCGCACAACGCTTGCCTTCGTCATAGCAGCTGCGCGGTCCGATCGGATTGACCCGACCCCAGTAGCCCTCGACCTGCGGGTGCACTTCCGGGTCACCGTAAACCTCGCTGGTGGACGCCTGCAGAATGCGCGCCTTAACCCGCTTTGCCAGGCCAAGCATGTTGATGGCGCCATGCACGCTGGTCTTGGTGGTCTGCACCGGGTCGTGCTGGTAGTGCACAGGCGAGGCCGGGCAGGCCAGATTGAATATGCGTTCCACTTCCACATACAACGGAAAGGTCACGTCGTGGCGCATCAACTCGAAGTATGGATGCGTGAGCAGGTGCGCGAGGTTGCGCTTGCTTCCGGTAAAGAAGTTGTCCACGCACAGCACGTCGTGACCGTCGTGGAGCAGCCGATCGCACAGGTGCGAGCCGAGAAACCCGGCGCCGCCAGTAACGAGGACACGTTGCATGAGTCACCGTTTCAGAAGATTGGGGAGACGTGCTCCCGATCAGTCGCGGCCCGCTCGCGGCCTGACGATTCTGTCATGCTTCGTCCGCCCAGGGCACGGCCTACACGGCGCGTGCGCACATCCTGCTGCACGCGTGCGCACGTCTGCCACCGGCCGCCGCAGCCGGGGGATCCGGTGGCTTCGGCTAGAATCGCGGAATGCCCACCCTGCCGCTCAGCCTGGCCGTCATCACGCATAACGAGGCCTTGAGCATCGGCCGCTGCCTGGACAGCGTGCCGTTCGCGGCGGAAAAGCTGGTGGTGGATAGCGGCAGCGACGACGACACCGTGGCCATCGCCCGCGCCCACGGCGCACGCGTGCTGCAACAGCCATGGCTTGGCTTTGGTGCGCAACGCAACTTTGCCAGCGCCCAGTGCGCGCACGACTGGATCCTGGTGCTGGATGCGGACGAGGCGCTGACGCCACAGCTTGCCGCCGAACTGCAGGCACGCCTGCCCGCGCTGATGGCCGGTGACGCGCCGGCGGCCTGGCTGCGCCGGCGCACGATCTACATGGGCGCACCCATGCGCTGGTACCGGCCGGCAGTCGGCGAGCGCCTGGTGCGGCTGTACCACCGCGGGCGGGCGCGCTGGAGCGATGCCCGTGTGCACGAGTCACTGCAATTTGCCGGCGCCGCCCCGACTTTTCGCGCACCGTTCGAGCACGCCAACAACCCCACGCTGGTGCACAAGCAGCTCAAGGTGCTGCGCTACGCCGAACTCAAGTGCCGCGATTGGCACGAGCAAGGCAAGAGCGCGCACATGTGGCAGACGCCAGCGGTGTTCGCGCTGGCATTCTGCAAGGACTACCTGCTGCGCCTGGCATTTCTGGACGGCTGGCGCGGTTTCATCATCGCCCACACCGCCGCCAACTATGCGGTGTACAAGCGCATGCGTTACTACGAAATGCTGCACAACGACGCTTCCATCGCCGCTGCCGCCAGCGCGCTGAAAAACCACGCGCTGGACCGCTGACCCAACCCGAAGTCATCCATGCCACACCCACGCAAACACTACCTTCTGTACGGCTCGGAGCGTTACGCGCTGGCCATCTTGCGCCCGCTGCAGGCGGCGATCCGTGCGCGCGGCGACGAGGCGGCATGGTTTTTCGACGGACCTGGCGCCCAGGATCTGCGCCGCGACGAGCGCCTGCTCAGCGTCAAGCAGGTGCGTGCCTGGCAGCCGATCGCGGTAATCACGCCGAGCAACGCGGTGCCGCATTTTTTTCCCGGGGTCAAGGTGGAAACCTTCCACGGCTTCGATGCCGGCAAGCCCCGGCACATCTATATCCGCGGCTTCTTCGACCTGTATTGCACCACCGGTCCGCGTGACACCACGCAGTTCCAGGCCATCGCCAAACGGCTGGGCCATTTCAGCGTGACCGAAACCGGTTGGCCCAAGCTCGACCCGTTCATGCGCGACATTGCCGGTGCATTGCCGCCAGTGCGCGAGCCGCCGGTGATCCTGTACCACTCCACCTTTTCTCCGGCGTGGAGCGCGGCCGACACGCTTTACCAGGAGGTGCGCCGGCTCTCGCGCGACGGGCGCTGGCGCTGGATCGTGACCTTCCACCCGAAGATGAACGCCGAAACCCGCGGGCGCTACGAGGCGCTGCAAAACGAGCATCTCAGCTTCGCCAGCAACGACAACATCCTGGAGCTATTCCCGCATGTGGACATGATGTGTTCGGACACCTCCTCGGCGCTCAACGAGTTCCTTCTGACCGGCAAGCCGGTGGTGACGTTCAAGAACCGCCGGCCTGGCCCGCAGCTGATCGACATTGACGACCCGCGCCAGTTTGAAGGTGCGATCGAGCGTGCGCTGGCACGGCCGCCGGAACTCATGGCGGCGATCCGCGATTACGCCGATGCGATCCATCCGTACCGCGACGGGCGTTCCAGCGAGCGCGTGCTGGATGCGGTGGATGCCTTCATCGCCGCTGGCGCGCGCAACCGTCGGCGCAAGCCGCTGAACCTGTGGCGCAAGTTAAAGATCCGCCGACGCATCGGCTACTGGGGACGCGCGTGAGTCTTGGGTCTGGCTACAGAGCGCCCGGACCGCAGCCGCCAACATGTACATTGCGCCGCCACAGCGCAGGCTAGAATCGATCCCATTCGCTGGAGTTCTTCGTGCCCGTCAGTCCCTACAGCCGTACCGAAAACCTGCGCGCCGTATGGCCGTGGTTGCCGCTGTGGACGCTTGTCGCGCTGGCGGCGATGTTCTCGCACGGACCGATGCCGCTGTATTCCACACGCACGCTGGCGGTGGCCTGGGAGATGTGGACCCACGGCCATTGGCTGGTGCCGTACATCAACGGCGCGCCTTACAGCGAGAAGGCGCCGCTGCTGTTCTGGCTGATCCACGCCGGCTGGCTGGTGTTCGGGGTCAGCGACGTGTGGCCGCGGGTGCTGGAGGTGATCTTCGGCGGCGTGCAACTGGTGCTGGTGGCGACCCTGGCGCGGCGCCTGTTCCCGCGCCAGCCGTGGGTGTCGCGCGCGGCGCCGTGGATGCTACTGGCGCTCGGCTTTGCCTTCCTGTTCGGCCTGCAGGTGATGTACGACGTGTTGCTGGCGGTGTGGACGCTGGCGGCACTGCTGTGTCTTACGGCCAAACCGCGCCGCGCCGAACCGCGTTGGCTGCTGTTTGGCATGTGCGTCGGCCTGGGCCTGCTGACCAAGGGTCCGGTGATGCTGCTGCACGTGGCGTTCCCGTGGCTGCTCGGACCGTTGTGGAGCGAGTGGGCCAACACCCATCGCGCGCGTTGGTACGGCCGGGGCGCGCTGTCGTTGCTGCTGGGCTTCGTGATGTTGCTGGCGTGGGCGTTGCCGGCGGGCTGGAGCGGCGGAGAGGCCTATCGCCAACGGTTGTTCTTCACGCAGACCACCGGACGCGTGGTCAAGGCCTTCGATCACGCACGGCCGTGGTACTGGTACGTGCCGATGCTGCCGGCGTTGCTGTTCCCATTTGGTTGCTGGCCGCGCGTGTGGGTGGCGCTGGCGGCGCTGCGTCGGCCGCTGGAACCGGGCGTGCGCTTCGCACTGTGCTGGGTGATTCCAGTGCTGGTGACGTTTTCGCTGATCAGCGGCAAGCAGCCGTACTACCCGCTGCCGGAGTTTGGCGGCATGGTCCTGCTGATGGCTGGCGCCATCGTGGCCCTGCGCGAGCGCCATCCGCAGCTGTCGCACAACCACTGGCTTGGCACCTGGCCACTGGGCGTGGCCGGCATCGCGCTGGCGGTGTTCCTGTTTGCGCTGCCGCTGCTGGTCAGCGAAAACCACCTGCACGGCGAATGGCTGGACGCGGCCGCACCGTACAGCCGCTACTTCAGCGTGATCTTCCTTTTGCTGGGCGTGCTGCTGCTGCTGCGCGGACGAGGCGAGCTGCGGCGCTTGGCGGTGGCCGGGTTGATCGGCGCACTGGCGCTCAACACGCTGTTCACCCTGACCCTGTGGCCGCGCTACAACCTGGCGCCGACGACACGGCTGGTGCAGGCGGCGGACCACAGCGACCGCGCCGTGGCGTATCTGGGCACCTACGAAGGCCAGTTCCATTTTGCCGGCCGCCTGCAGCACCCGATCACCGAAATCACCGAGGGTGAACGCTTGCACGCGTTTGCGCGTGCGCATCCGGACGGCTTGATCGTGACCCATCCGGACAGCCTCAACCCGAACGACCTGCGCTATTCGCTGCTTGTGCAGCCGTTCCGCTCCGGCTGGATCGTGGTGTGGTCGGCACGTTCGCTGGCGGACCTGCACACCGGCCATGCGCCGCCGGAGCCAACCCAGCCCACGC
>JBDTIE010000037.1:0-12604 GCA_039936515.1 Rhodanobacter sp.
CAGGACATCCGCCGCCGGTTCGAGCTGTTGCGCGCGCGCCGCGTGCGCACCTACAGGCAATTGGATGGCGACGACATCGACCTGGAAGCGTGGATCGAAGGCCAGGCCGACTTCCGCGCCGGCCTGCCACTGCCGCAGCGCCTGTACCAGAGCCAGCGCCGCGTGCAGCGCGACATGGCAATCATGTTGCTGGTGGATATCAGTGGTTCCACCGACAGCTGGGTCGCCGGCAACCGCCGCATCATCGACGTCGAACGCGAGGCATTGCTGCTGGTGTGTGTCGCGCTCGAGGGGCTGGGCCAGCCCTACGCAGTGCAGGCTTTTTCCGGGGAGACCGCGCACGGCGTCGTGCTGCGCGCCGTCAAGCGCTTCGACGAGCCGTGGGGCAGCGCCGTGGCATTGCGCATTGCCGGCCTGGAGCCGGAAAACTACACGCGCGCGGGCGCCGCCGTACGCCACGCCACCACGCTGCTGATGGGCCAGGGCGCGCGCCATCGTTTGCTGTTGTTGTTGTCCGACGGCAAGCCGAACGACGTGGATCAATACGAAGGCCGCTACGGCGTGGAAGACCTGCGTCAGGCCGTGACCGAAGCCAAGCTGCAGGGCATCTGGCCGTTCTGCCTGACCATCGACCGCCAATCTGCCAGCTATCTGCCGCGAGTCTTCGGCGCGCACCATTACGCCCTGTTGCCCAAGCCCGACCTGCTGCCCACCGTGTTGCTGGACTGGTTGCGTCGCCTGCTCGGGCATTGAGCGCGGACAACCGCACGCGCGGCGGAGTATGGTCAGAGCGCACGCAAACCGAATACCGCAGCGCAGCGTCACGCGTTGGCGTCACCCTGCGGCGCGCTCGTTCTCGTGCATCTTTCAACCAGCCAAGGGGAGACTCATGAGCATCAGTATTTCCGCGATGTTGTGGATTTGCGTCACTTTGTTTGCCATTGCGGCAGCCGGCGGCCTGGTGATGGCCGGCGTACGCGCCATGTCACAGCGCAATCCACCGGCATGGCTTGCCCTGCTGCACGGCCTGTTGGCCGGCGCCGGCTTGACCTTGCTGCTGCTGGTCTACTTCACCGCCGGGTTACCCATGCTTGCGGCCTGGGCATTGCTGTTGCTGCTGGTTGCCGCCGCTGGCGGCGTGCTGATGAACCTCGGCTACCAATGGCAACAAAAGCCGCTGCCGCTGCCGCTGATGTACGGCCACATCGTGATTGCCGTGATTGGTTTCATCCTGCTGATCCTCGCGGCAATGGGCTGACGCCAGACGTCCCGGGCATCTGCCGCCGCGCTGCGACGGATGCCCGAGGGCATTGGCTCAGGCCAGCTTGTCGCGCAGCCTCAAGCCGTCCATGTCCGGCGCGACCAGGTGCGGTGAGGGGCTGCCAATGACCTCGCCAAAACGCCGCCGCGCGTTCCAGTCCGCGGTGGCCTGCTCCATTTCCGCCGTCGTGCGCGCAACGAAGTTCCACCACAGCAGCACGTCCTCGCCGAAAGGCGCGCCGCCGATCAGCACAAGGTGGCAGGCCTCGGTGCAGGCCAACGCCACTTGCGTGCGACCAGTGCCCAGGTACAGCAGTTCGTCCACGCCCAGGCTCTCACCGGCGACTTCGGCCACGCCACCGACCACCAGCACCGCATGCTCGTAACCCGGATCCAGCGGCAACACCAGCCGCGCCGCAGCCGCCGCGGCCACATCCAGACCAAGCAGTGGCGAATACACCTGTGCCGGCGCGCGCTGGCCAAACGCGCTGCCCGCCAACACCGTCACCTGGAACCCACCCTCGCGATGCAGTGGCAACTGTGGATAGTGCCGGAAAGCCGGCTCGCAATGGCGTTGCGCGTCAGGCAGCGCAATCCACAACTGCACCGCGTGCAGATGCCCGGCCGCCGGCGAAGCCTCGTCCTCGGCGTGGCTGATGCCGCGTCCGGCGGTCATCAGGTTGACCTGGCCCGGACGGATCACCTGCTCAGAACCCAGGCTGTCGCGGTGCATGATCTGGCCTTGGATCATCCAGGTGAAAGTCTGCAAGCCGATGTGCGGATGCGGGCCCACGCGCAAACCCTGGCCCGGCGCGTAGTCGATCGGACCGGCGTGATCGAGGAAACACCAAGCGCCGACCATGCGCCGCTGCCGACTGGGCAGCGCGCGGTGGATCGGCAATTGGCCAACCTCCGCCGCGCGTGTGGCGATGCGTTCCAACACCGGCCCGGTGGCACACGGCTCGCCTTCGTCGGATTCCGATGCGGTGGCACGGGTGTTGGTCATGATCTCGCCAAGTTGTGAATCACTTCCCGGTCGTCGTCGCCACTAGCGGCGAGGCGAGGGATTGCGCACAGGGCCCGTCTGCGTGCTCACTTCATCGATGCACCGTGGACGCTGGTTCCTGCGTCTGGGACGCATCTGGGTTTTGCGACTCGGAGGCATGGAGTTGCGCCCTCGTCGACTCGTCGATTTTCTTCATCTGCGGGACAATGTCGTGCATCTGGTCCTGCACCATCTGCATGAGGTTCGCCATCAGTGTGGGCATCTTGGCCAAAACCGCCTGGCCCGATGGCGACTTGTAGAACGTCAGCATGCCGCCGATTTCGCTAGCGGAAAATGTCGTGCGATAGAGGTTCATGTACATCGGCTCCATCTTTTCCCACGAAAGCGATTCGTGCAGCAGCTTGCTCCACTTTGCCGTGGACTCGTCCGTGATCTTCTTTCGCCGAGCATCGACCGGTTGGCCAGCGAGCCCTTGCTCCTGGGCCCGGCGCATCATCGATTCCATTCGCGCGGTCTGCTCGTCCAACATCTTGTGCACGTGGGTGATTTCCATCAGTTCGTGCAATGCCGCGTCCGACGGCGGCGTGTCGACGGCCCACGCCGGGCCGGACAGAAACAGACACGCCAGTAAACCCATACCGAAAGTCCGCATATCCGCCACTCCCGTCCTGTTGAAATGATCGTCACGTACTTGCGCTGCAAGCCTACTGCCGGCCCGCACTGTGTTGGCATTCGGGTACGGAACGTCAACAATCAGAAGACTTGCGCTCAGCCGGGCAGGCGCGGTACACCGTGCACGTCGCGCTCTTCGACGGCGGTGGGGTGGGTGTCCGGATACGCCGGGTTGGGGTTGGCCGCAGTGTGCGGCGCAACGCTTTGTCCGCGGCTGAGCGCAAAGGCGTTGCGGTAGCTGCGCTGCGCCTGCGCGGCATTGCCTTCGCCAGCCCAGGCATCGCCCAGCGCTTCCCACGCCGCGGCGCCGGCATCCAGCGCCAGCGACTGTTCCAGGTACTGGCGCGCCTTGACCCAGGCCTGCATGCGCGTGGCCATGCGGCCGAGCGCGAGGTGCAGCACGGCATCATTCGGGTGGGCAGCAAGCCACGCCGCGGCGCGCTGCGTGCGTTGCTCGACCCCTTCGCCCACCAGCATGCCGTAGGTGTCGACCAGTTGCGGCGACCACTCTCGACCCAGGGCCGATTCCAGTTCATCCATGGCCGGCAGCAACCGTCCGAAGCTGGCGGCGCGGCGCGCATAGGCCTCCACCACTACCGCCACGCGCCGCTGCGCCTTGGGCAAGTCCATCCACAGCGTATCCAGTGCGGCACCATCGGGCGCGGCATCGATCAGTGCGATCAAGACACGGGTTTCCAGTGCCGCGTAACCGCGCGTGCCCAGCGCGCCACTTTTTTGCAGCGGCGCCAGTGCGGCGCGTGCGCGAGCGGGTTTACCCACCGCCAGCGCCGCCAACGCCAGCTCACGCCAGCCATTGGGCGGCAACGTGCCCTTGTCCGCATCGGGCGTGAGCAACGCCAGTGCCTCGCTGGCCCTGCGGTCGCGACGCAGGACGCGGGCGCGCAAGGTGCGCGCGGCTACGGGCGCCGCCTGCGCTGCCTGGTCCAGCGCTTCCAGCGCGCGGGAGGTTTCGCCGCGACGCAGCGCAGCTTCGGCACTGGCCAGCAGCGCCGGGCCGCGCAGGCTGTCCAGCCGCGCGGCGCGGTTGAGGTCGCGCTCGGCATCCCCATGGCGGCCCTCGATCAGGGCAATCAGGCCTTCGCCCAGACGTTGCTGGCTCACCCGCCGATGGCGCCGGGTGAACGCGCCGAACGGCCAGCGCAGCAAGTGCCACAGCGTGGTCAGCAGCGCCCAAGCCAGAAGCAGGATGAGCAGTGCGGCAACCACCGTGGTTTCCACGCGCCAGCCGCGCAAGCGCACCAGCACGTAGCCCGGATCGTCCGCCACCCAGTGCCAGCCAAATGCTGCCCCCGTCGCCGCAATGACCAGCAACAGTATCCAGCGCCATGCCTTCATGGTTGGCTTCCGGCGGAGGCGGCGCTGGCTGGCGCGGGCGCACTTTGCGCCGCGCCCGGCGCCAGCGCGTGAACGGCGCGCAGGTTGCGCAGTTCCGTCAATGCCGCGCCAAGTGTCACCGGAGCGGCCGGCGGCAGCGCCAGGCGCAGCTGCTGCAGGTTGGCGCGCGCCGCGCGCACGTCGGCGTCGGCAAGATCGAACTGGCTCGACATGCTGGCGTCAACGCGCTGCAATGCATCAGCGTAGGCGTCGCGGTCGCACGCCAGCAACGCCGCCTGCGCCTGGGCCAGATCCAGCGCCATCAGCTCGCGCGCGAAACGCGCATCGGCCACCCCCAAGGGCGTGCCATTGTCGCGCTGCACGGTGATCACGCCCGCCAGCGCACGACCCATGCGCGCCCACGGACTCTGCGCGGTGGCAGGCGCGGGCTGATCCAGCGGCTTGAGGGGCAAATCCGCCAGGTGGCCACGCAAGGCCTGCAACTGCGCCAGCGCACCGGCTTGCGCCAGCGGACGGCTCTTGTCCAGGGCTTCGCGCTCGGCGCTGATGCTCTGGCGCACACCGCTGAAGGCACCATCGTTGACTGCGGCCAAGGTCTGGTCAGCCAGCGCAAAGGCTGCCTGCGCACCCTGCGCATCGTTGAACAGCTGGTAGCGAACCGCGCCCATGCGCAGCAGGGATTCGGCCTCGTCCAGCAGCAGCGGGTCGCGGCCGGACAGGGTCTTTTCCGCCAGCGTGGCCACGGCGTCTTCCAAGTGGCGCGTGCGCTCGGCCTGGGTTGCCAACGCCTCGCGCAGCGCACCATTGCCTTGCGCGGCATCAGCAACGCGCTGCTCCAGGCTTCCGCGCTCGCCGGTCAATGCCGCCAGTGAAGACTCCAGCGTGCCAACGCGCTGTTGCACGCGCGCCAGGTTGGCGTTTTCCGTCGCGCTGATACGGCCTTGTTGCCACTGTTGCCACAGCAAGTAGCCGGAGCCTGCCGCCGCCAGCAATGCCAGCACCAGGGCCAGCGCCGCAGTCCCGCCGCCACGCCGCGGTGGCTCGCGCAACATGCGATGTGGCGCCGGGGCGGCGGGGGGAACACGCGGCGCGGGGTCGCTTGGGGACGGTGTCTGGGTAGGCAAATCGGTCATTGGCGCATGCTAGCAGTCGTGGTCGGGTGCGGTAGAAAAGTCGTGTGAAGGTAACGCGCTAGCGTGCCGCGGCCAGCAAGTGCGAGGACAGCGCCGAGTCGGCGACAACGATTCGGGTGAAGCCGGCAGCGCGCGTCGCCGCAGCCAAGCGCTCACTGCTGACTACCGCGGTGATGCCGAGCCAGTGCGCCAGCGCCGGTGCGGGAAGCTGCCGGCACAGGTTGGCGAGCGCTTCGGCACTGGACAACAGCACGCAGGCGGAGTCCGGCAGTTGCAGCACGGCATCGACGTGCCGGCGATCGAGCCGCGCCGGGACGCGGCGGTAGACGTGCACCTCGCGCAAGCGGGCGCCGCGCTGCGCCAGTTCATCGCGCAGCACGCCGCGGCCGCCAGGCGCACAGATCAACGCCACTGGCCGACCGGCAGCGCCGGCGAGTGCCGGATGCGCAAGCAGGCCTTCGCTGTCGGCTTGCACTGGTACCAGTGGCGCGGCGACGCCGTGGCGACGCAACGCGCGTGCCGTGCCCTGGCCCACGGCCAGCACCTGGCCATGCGTGCGCAACGGCAACAGATGGGCGGCAAAGCGTACGGCTGCGGGGCTGGTGAAAAGCAGCAGATCGTCGCCCAGCGCTGCCCGCAGCGCGTCCACGGCAGCGACATCGTTTATCGCGCGCAGGGCCAGGCCCGGAAGCAGCACCGGCACGCCACCGGCGGCGCGCACGCGGCGTGCAAGGCTTGCGGCGGTGCCCGCCGGGCGGGTGATCACCACCGCCCGCCCGTGCAATTGTCCACCCGTCCCCACCGTCATCGGCTGCATGCACGGTCCCCGTTGCTCACGGTTGAAATTGTACCGGCAGCTACACTAGGCGGCTTTGCCGAACCAGAGATGCTGACATCGTGACTCATTCAGGATCCGCAATTGCCCGGCCCGTATCCGTGGACGCCGCACGCGCGCCGCTGGCGCGGGCGCTGGTGGACTTCATGCGCGACACCATCCCGCTGGCGCGGAGCATGGACGTGCGACTGGCCGCGTGCGCTGCCGACACGCTCGCCTTGGGCGCGCCGCTGGCGCCCAACGTCAACGACAAGGGCTGCGCCTTTGGCGGCAGCCTGGTCAGCGTGATGACGCTGGCCGGCTGGGCGCTGGTGGAGCTGGCGCTGCGCCAGCGCGCAATGGACTGCGACCTGTTCGTCGGTGAATCGACGGTGGCCTACCTGGCTCCGGTGTGGCAGGACTTCCGCGCCGAGGCACGCCTGTGCGCAGGCAGCGACCTGGCGACCTTCCTGTCCACACTCAACGCGCGCGGCAGGGCCCGCATCGAGATCGCATGCACGGTGCCGGCCGACAATGGCCTCAGCGCCGCCACCTTGCGCGCGCGTTTCGTCGCCAAACGCCGCAGCGCGCCGCCAGCAGGCGCTTGAGGCAGAATGGGTGCTGGCATCCAATCGGGGAATCACATGCGCCGCACGCTGGGCATTCTTGCCGTACTCGCCACCCTCGCGCTGAGCGGCTGTGCCGCGCAGACGCGCAGCGACGCGCTCACCAACACGCTCAAGGCCTACGCCAGCACCGTGCGCTGGGGGGACTTTGCCAGCGCCGCGCAGTTTGTCGACCCGGCCACGCGCAAGGCCCATCCGCTGAGTTCGCTGGACATGGCGCGCTACGCCCAGGTGCGCGTCACCGAATACAACGACGATGCGGCGCCGGTTCCGGCCAGCGACACCGAGGTGCGCCAGACCGTGCGCATCAACCTGGTCAACATCAACACCCAATCCGAGCGCACGATCACCGACAACCAGGTCTGGCGCTACGACGCGGCCGGCAAGCATTGGTGGCTGAGCAGCGGCCTGCCGGACATCACCCGCGAGTGAGCGCTGGCGTACGTGGCTGCAGCACGTCCGTATAATCCCCGATCCCCTTTCGACAACGGCGCTGCTGCGGCCGTGGAATGACCATGAGCGATTTTCTGCACAAGCTGCCCGAGTTCACCGGCAACCATCTGGCGCTGGCCATACTTTTTGTCGTGCTGCTGGTGGCGCTGCTGGTCATGCAAGTGGCGAGCCTGTTCAGCAAGACCCGCGAGCTGTCGCCGGCAGGGCTGACCACGCTGATCAACCGTGACAATCCGCTGCTGATCGACCTGTCCGCGGTCGCCGACTTCGAGAAGATGCACGTGCCTGGCGCACGCCACGTGGCGATGAGCCAGTTTGATCCGGAGAGCAAGGATCTGGCCAAGGCCCGCGAGTTGCCGGTGGTGGTGATTGACCGCGACGGCCGCGGCAATTCGGCCAAAGCGGCGCAGCGGCTGCTCAAGGCGGGTTTCGTCAAGGTGCACACGCTGGCCGGCGGCACACTCGCATGGCGCGAGGCGCAGTTGCCGGTGGCCAAGGGACGCGGCGGCAAGGAAAAGCAAGCCAAGGCGTGAACCGCAGCCGCGCCGTTGCCGCTGGTCAGTCCACGCTGCGCACGCCCGCGCGGCTGGCGATGATCTGCTCCAGCACATCGGGCGCATATTCGAACGAATCGAAGTACACCCGTGAACGCGCCGCGCCGGCGGCGGCGAACGCACCGCGCGCGGCCTCGACCATCGCCGGCGGGCCACTCATGTAAATGTCCCACGCGGACAGGTCCGGCCAGTCTTCCAGCACCGCCGCATGCACCAGCCCGCGACGCAAGCCGGCGTTTCCGCCCGGCTCGGACACCACGGCATGGAAATGCAAGTTGGGTGCCGCCGCAGCCCATGCTTGCGCCAGAGCACGCAGGTACAGGTCCTCCACACTGCGGGCGCCCCAATACAACTGCATCGGCCGGCGCGTGCCCAGGGCCAGGAAGTGCTCGACGATGGCCTTGATCGGCGCAAAGCCCGTGCCGCCAGCCATGAGCAGCATCGGCCGCTCCGAATCCTCGCGCGGCACGAAGGTGCCCAGCGGTCCATCGATGCGCAGGCTGTCGCCCACCGCCAGGGTGTCGCTGACGTATGAGGTGAAGCCGCCGCCAGTCACGTGACGCACATGCAACTCGATCGCGCCGTCAGGCTGCGGACCGTTGGCGATGGAAAACGGACGGCGCCGGCCGTCATCCAGCAGCACGTCCAGGTACTGTCCCGGCAGGCGCCGCAGCGGTCGCTCGCCAGGCACCGGCAGCAATCGCAGCCCGACCACGTTGTCCGTCAACGCCCACTTGGCGGCAACGTGCACCTGCATTTCGCGCCGTCGCATCTGCGCCACGGAAGGCACTTCGCGCACGCGCAACAGCAGGTCGCTGGCAGCTACCGCCTGGCACAGCAGCACGTCACCGTGCGCACGCGCAGCGGCGTCCAGACCCACCGGCGGGATGTGCGGATATATGCAATGTCCCTCCAGCAGCGTGGCCCGGCAACTGCCGCACACACTCGCCCGGCACGAATACGGCAGTGCCACGCCCGCACGCTGCGCCGCCTCCAGCACCGTCTCGGTTGGCTCCGCCGGAAACTGCCGGCCGGATTGTTTGAGGGTTACGGTGTAGGTCAAGAGCACTCGATCCAGGAAGGGATACCGCCGCCACGCCAGCGGCGCGGCAACAGCGCATTGTCGCGGTGATCGCCGCCGCCGACAATGCAAGGCCCTGTGTATGAGGAACCATCCATGACGATCTGGCATGCAGCACCGGACCTGGAGCGTATCAACGGCTGGAGCGCAAACACGATGATGCAGACGCTGGGCATCCGCGTGACCGCGTTCGGCGACGACTGGCTGGCCGGCACCATGCCGGTGGATGCGCGCACGCATCAGCCGTACGGCCTGCTGCACGGTGGCGCGTCGGTGGCGCTGGCCGAAACCCTGGGCAGCACCGCGGCGATGCTCACGCTGGATCCGGACACGTCGCTGACTGTGGGCTTGGACATCAACGCCAACCATGTCCGTGGCGTGCGCAGCGGTGTGGTCACCGGCACGGCGCGCGCGTTGCACATCGGGCGCAGCACGCAAGTGTGGGATATCCGCATCGAGGACGAGGCCGGTGCGCTCGTGTGCATCGCGCGCCTGACCATGGCCGTCATCGCCGCGCGCCACGCGGGCGTCGCGTGAACGATCCGGCGCCCTACGCCGGGCTGACCCCTGACGTGGTGCTGGACGCGGTCGGCGCCTGCGGCCTGTGGCCGGACGGCCGACTGCTGGCGTTGAACAGCTATGAGAACCGTGTGTGGCAAGTCGGCATCGAACACGTTGGATTGGAGCCGGCCGCACCGGTGATTGCCAAGTTCTATCGACCCGGGCGCTGGAGCGATGCGGCAATCAACGAAGAGCATGCCTTTGCCCAAGAATTGGCCGACGCCGAACTGCCGGTGGTCGCGCCGCTGCGCTTTGCCGGCGGCACGTTGTTGTCGCACGCTGGCTTTCGTTATGCCTTGACGCCGCGCCGCGGTGGGCGCGCGCCGGAACTGGAGTCGACCGCGCAGCTGCAATGGCTGGGGCGCCTGATCGCACGCATGCACGCCATCGGTGCGCACACACCGTTCACCCATCGCGCGACGCTCGACCGCGCCACGCTGGTGACGCAACCGGTACGCGCGGTACTGTCTTCCACCCTGTTGCCGACATCGTTGCAGGCCAACTATCGCGCGGCCGCCACGCGTCTGGATGCTGCCATCGACGCCCGTTTTGCCGCAGTCGGCGCCGTGCGCCAGCTGCGCCTGCACGGCGACTGCCATCCCGGCAACGTGCTGTGGACCGACGACGGCCCGCATTTTGTCGACTTTGATGACGCCTGCACCGGCCCGGCGGTGCAGGACCTGTGGATGCTCGCGCACGACGAACGCGCCATGACCACGCTGCTCGAGGGCTACCAGCAGTTTCGCGATTTCGACGCAAGCGAACTGGCGTTGATCCCTGCCCTGCGCGCCATGCGCCAGGTGCACTACGCCGGCTGGATCGCTTCGCGCTGGGACGACCCGGCGTTCCCGGCCGCCTTCCCTTTCGCCGCCGAGGCGCGCTGGTGGAACCAGCACGTGACGGACCTGCATGAGTTGGCGGAGGGGTTGGAGTGAGCGGGTATTGCTGGGCGACGCGGGTCTGCGATCGCCAATCGGACAGGCCGACTTCGTGTCAAGCAGACGCGTGGGCGAGCACTACGGCATCGAGCTGGAGGCCGGTGGACCGGTCCATTACTGCTCGGCCCTGGCGTTCTTCGCGCGCCAGTTCATCAAGGAAGCTGGTCGATGGTTACGATCGGCTCAACCCGCGCGTGCGCGACGTCATGCGCGACCCGTTGTCCGAGCCCAGCGCGGCTGATCTCACGACCAAGCCGTCCGCCTCCGGCCTCACGGGCATGGACCGCACCTGCCCACGTCCGCGCCACTTCGCCGACAGGTCGCTGACATCTGCGGCAACGACATCGGCGCGTACGCCGCGCTGACCATTTCGGCAACAATGCGCGCTTTCCTCGCGGAGCCACTGCATGCGCACCCTGCTTTTCCGCCTCATCGGCGTGCTTGAGATTGCCGGCGGCCTGTACGGCGTCGCCGCCATGCTGCACCGGTTGCTGCCTTTTGGCATGGGGCGCGACAGCGTGTTTGCGTTGATCGGGTTGGCGGTGTTTGGCTTTGTGCTGGCAGCGGGGGTGCAGCTGGTCGACGGCAGCGAGCGCGGCATCGCCATGTCGCGCTGGGCGCAGTTGCTGCAGTTGCCGCTGGTCGCGCTGCCGGTGTTGAGCTACGGCTTTCACTGCGGGGCGTTCGTCAATGTGTTCGCGACGTTGCAGGCCACGCCGCGGCTGGGCTGGGATTGGCAATTTGCCAGTCAGGGTTTTGTGCTGGCGGCGGGTGGACCGCCCGTGTCGCGGCTTGGCGTGAACGTGCTGGCGCTGGCGTCGTGGCTGGTGCTGCGATTGCGATGAAAATCTGAATTAAGTTTTTTGCCGCGCGAGGGGCGCCGGTAGCGCAGCGGCTATCATGCGTCGATGAATACCCCCGCACCGACAGACCTCCCCGTCATCCGCCTGAAATCGGACCGCAACCCGGGCCATCCGTGGGTGTGGTCGGCGCAAGTGCACAAGCCGCAGTCGAAGTTGCCGCCGGGCAGCGTGGTCGCCGTGCGTGACGCCAACGACCGCTTTGTCGGCCACGCTTTGTGGAACGGCCACGCGCGCATCGCGCTGCGACTGCTGGACCACGACCCGGCCACGCGCATCGATGAAAACTGGATCACCGCACGCGTCGCCGCCGCCGTCGCGCTGCGCCGCGAGCTGCTGCAACTGGACGCGGTGACCGACGCCTGGCGCGTGGTGCACAGCGAAGGCGACGGGCTGTCCGGGCTGATCGTCGACCGTTATGCCGACACGCTGGTCATCGAGTATTTCGCCGCCGGCATGTGGCGTCTGCGTGAGGCCATCCATGCTGCGCTGTTGACGCATTTCCCCGGCGCGCAGTTGTACTGGTTTGCCGAGACGCACGTGCAGAAGCAGGAATCCTTCGACTGTCGCAGCCCCGACGTGCCGGCCAGCGTGGAGGTACACGAACACGGTCTGCGCTTCCGTGCCGCACCCGGCAGCGGGCACAAGACCGGCTTCTTCGCCGACCAGCGCAACAACCGCCTGCGCTTCGCCCAGCTCAGTCGCGGTCGCCGCGTGCTCGACCTGTGCTGCAACGCCGGCGGCTTTGCGGTGCACGCGATGGCTGCCGGCGCGAGTGAAGCGGTGGGCGTGGACTTGGAGGCCGGCATCCTCGATATCGCCCGCGCCAATGCCGCCGCCAACGACGTCGCGGCGCGTTTCGAACAGGCGGACATTTTCGACTGGGTGCGCGCCGCTGTCGCGCGCGGCGAGCGCTACGACGCGGTGGTGCTGGACCCGCCCAAGCTCACCCGCGACCGCAGCAAGGTAATGGACGCGCTGAAGAAATACTTCGCCATGAACCGCATGACGCTGGATGCCATTGCCCCTGGCGGCATTCTGCTCACCTTCTCGTGTACCGGCCTGGTCGGCGAGGGCGAGTTCCTGGAAATGTTGCGTCGGGTCGGCCTGAACGCCGGGCGCAAGATCCAGGTGCTGGAGGTAAGCGGCGCCGGTGCCGACCACCCGTTTCGCACCGACGTTCCCGAAGGCCGTTATCTCAAGGCAGTGTTCTGCCGCGTGGAATGACCTGCACGCTGCCTTGACCGTCATCGCCGCCACACTGCGCGCCGATGAGCATCCCAGCCAGCC
>JBDTIE010000038.1:0-21547 GCA_039936515.1 Rhodanobacter sp.
TGTCTGGCGAGCTGTCCGACGCGCTGCGGCAGACGCTGGCCGACACCGGCGCCAGCGAAACAGAGATGCGCGCGCTGGCTCCCCTGCTGGCGTTGCAACGCAAATCCTCATGCCTGCCCGAGCCGCATCAGGTGCTGGTGGAGCGTACGCACACGCGCGAAGGCGACTATCTGTTTGTGTACGCCTTTGCCGGCCGGCTGGCCCACGAGGGGCTGGCGGCGGTACTCAGTTACCGGCTTTCGCGCTTGCTCAAGACGGATTACGGCTATGCGGTGAACGATTACGGCCTGGCCATCACCGCACGCGAGCTGCCCGCACTGGACGCCGACGCCATGCGCCAGTTGCTGCACCCGTGGCACCTGCGCAGTGACATCCGCGCCAGCATCAACTTGACCGAATTGGCACGACGCCAGTTTCGTGAAGTGGCGCGCGTCGCCGGACTGGTGTTCAACGGCTATCCGGGCGCCGGCAAGACCGTGCGCCAGTTGCAGGTATCCACCGGCCTGCTGTTCGACGTGCTGCGCCAGCACGACAGCGGCCACCCGCTGCTGTGGCAGGCCGAACGCGAAGTGCTGGATCGGCAACTGGACTACCGACGGCTGCGTGAGTGCCTGGTGCGCACCGCGCGTGGCGAGTTGCTGTACGTCGAGACGCCGCGCCTGAGCCCGCTGGCGTTTCCGTTGTGGGTGGAGCGGGTCCGTGGCGGCGTGCAGGCGGACGACTGGAAAAGTCGTGTGCAGCGGATGCTGGTCACTCTGGAAAAGGCTGCGGGGCGATGAATGAACTGACGTTGCAGTTGGCCGGCGAAACCGTGGATCTGCATGTCGAGCGCGCCATGCACTGGCCGCGACAGCACCTGCTGCTGGTGGCCGACGTGCATCTGGGCAAGGGTGCGGTGCTGCGCCGCTCAGGGGTCAGCGTGCCCACCGGCCAGACTGCGGCGGACCTGGCCCGCCTGGACCTGCTGATCGACCGCTACCGACCGCAACGCTTGCTCGTGCTGGGCGATCTGGTGCACGGCGCGGCGTCGCCTGCGGCGCCATGGGTGACGCAGGTGCGGCAATGGCGGCGACGCCACGCCGGCATGGCCATGATGCTGGTGGCGGGCAATCACGATCGCCACTTCGACGCAACGCAGCTGGGCTTCGATGTCAGCGGAGATGCGGTGCTTGGCCCGTTCATGCTGACGCACGAGCCGCGAGCCGTTGCCGGCAACTACGTGCTGGCAGGCCACGTGCACCCGGGCACGGTACTGATCGATGGCTGGCGCCGGCACAGGCTGCCGGCCTTCCGTCTGGGGACGACGTGCGGCCTGTTGCCGGCATTCGGCACGCTCACCGGCCTGCACGTGACGGCGGCACAGGCGGGCGAGCGCATCGTCGCCGTTTCACCGGGCGGGCTCATCCCGCCAGGCGCTTGACGGCTGCCATTGGCGGCAGCGGGTCGCGGGCATGAAAAAACCCCGCATCGCTGCGGGGTTTTTGTCGACCTGACGCGAGCTGTCAGGCGATCTCTACATTCGAAGCCTGTGCGCCCTTGGGGCCCTGCGTGATCTCGAACTGGACGCGCTGGCCTTCCTGCAGGCTGCGGAAACCCTTGCTGCTGATCGCGGAGAAATGCACGAACACGTCCGCGCCGCCATCTTCGGGCGTGATGAAGCCAAACCCCTTGGCATCGTTGAACCACTTGACCGAACCGAAAGCCATTGCTCGAACCCCTATGCATTGATGGTCGCCGGCCTGATCGCGGCCCTTGCCCCATGTCGCGCACCGGCGGCAAAAAGTAGCAACTTGCGGAGGCGCAGCGCAACCCCCAACGTGCTTTCAGTGCGGCAATGCTGCCAGCAGCCTGGGCACCTCGGCGGTGGCGGCCGCAAGGTGTGCAAAGATCTGCTCGACGCTGATCTCCTCCTCGTCGCCACAACCGGCGGCGAAGTTGGCCACCAGCGCCAGGCACGCGTAGTCCAGGCCCAGCTCGCGCGCCAGCACCGCGTCGGGCATGCCGGTCATCCCCACCAGATCACAACCATCGCGGCGCAGGCGCGCTATCTCCGCGCGCGTTTCCAGCCTGGGGCCTTGCGTGGCGCCGTAACAGCCGCCGTCGATCACCGCGATGCCCACGCTGCGCGCCGCATCCAGCAACTGCCGGCGCAAACCTGCGGTGTACGGCTCGCTGAAATCGGTGTGCTGTACCGGCGCGCCGTCTACGTCGCAAAAACTCGACAGCCGGCCGCTGGTGTAGTCGATCAGCTGCTCCGGCACGACGATGCTGCGCGGCCCCATGTCGGCGCGGATGCCACCCACGGCGTTGATGCCGACCACGCGCCGCGCGCCCAGGTGATGCAGCGCCCAGACATTGGCGCGGTAGTTGACCCGATGCGGCGCCAACGTGTGGGACTCGCCGTGTCGCGCCAGGAACGCCACGCGTTGCCCGGCGAAATCACCGGTGACGATGGGCGCCGACGGCGCGCCAAAGGGCGTCTCCAGCACGTGCGGCTGCGCCTGCTGCAAGCCGGCAAACGTATACAGGCCGCTGCCGCCGATCACGGCAAGGTCGATGGACTGGGCAGGTTCAGACATGACGTCACCGCGTTGAATTGGGAAGCAAAGCGGTGCAGGACACCGCAGGCAGAAGGTCATTCTGCCGTCTCGACGCGGCGCTGTCTGCGTCGATGGCGCGATGAACGGCGACGCAACGGTGATCGTCGGTGGCGTCCGGGTGTCATCGCCCGGGCGCATCGTGCGTTGGGTGATCGATATCCGGCGCGGTGGCGTCGTGCCCGCAAGGAAACCGCATGGCAACACAGCAGCGCCTCAGAGGTTGGCGGTCGGTAGTGGCGACACTGGCACTGGGCCTGGTATGCAGCACCGCTGCAGGCCAGGCGGCAACGCCCACGCGCGAAGATGTCGCGTGGCTGCAACGTGCCACCTTCGGTATCGACTCCGCCAGCCTTGCGCGCTATCAGCAACTGGGCCGCCAGCGTTATCTCGACGAGCAGCTCAGTGGCCGTGAAGCGCCATTGCCGGTGGCGATCAACGCGCTGATCGCCAGCTACGACCTGGATAACGCCCCACCGGCACAACTGCTGGCAACCGAGCGCGAGCTGCGCCAGCAGTACAAGAACGCGGTCGAAGGCAGCGCGCGCGACGCCGCCAAACAAGCGGCCCAGGAGTGGCGCAAGCGCCTGTCTCAACAGACCACCGACCACGCGCTGCTGCAGGCGATGTACGGCAGCAACCAGATCAAGGAGCAGATGGCCTGGTTCTGGCAGAACCATTTCAGCGTGTACGCCGCCAAGGGTCGGGTGCGGGTGACGGCCGGCGATTATCTGCAACACACCATCCGTCCGCATGCATTGGGGAAATTCCGCGACCTGGTGCTGGCCACGCTGCGCAGCCCGGCCATGCTCGAGTACCTGGACAACGACAAGAACGTCAAGGACAAGACCAACGAAAACTACGCCCGTGAGCTGATGGAGCTGCACACGTTGGGCGTCAACGCCGGCTACAGCCAGCAGGACGTGCAGCAGCTGGCGCTGATCCTGACCGGCGCCGGCCTGGACCTTCGCGAGGATCGCGGCATGGGTCGTCGTGGCCGCCGTGCGCAGCAGCAGCAACAACCAATGCAACGCGACGGACTGTTTGTCTTCAACCCGGCCAGGCACGACTTCAGCGACAAGACGTTCCTTGGCCACACCATCAAGGGCAGCGGCTACACGGAGATCGAACAGGCGGTCACGCTGATCACCCGGCAACCGGCGTGCGCGCAGTTCATCTCCCGTCAGCTGGCGACCTATTTCGTCTCCGACCAGCCGCCGGCGGCATTGGTGACGCGCATGGCACAGACCTTCCAGCGCACCGATGGCGACATCGCCGCGGTGCTGCGCACACTGTTCACCTCACCGGAACTGCTGCAAAGCCAAGAGAAGAAGTTCAAGGATCCCACGCAGTTCATGCTCTCCGCCGTGCGCCTGACGCTGGACGGCACGCCGCTGGCCAATGCCGCGCCGCTGGGCGGCTGGTTGCGGCAAATGGGCGAGCCATTGTTCGGCCACGTCACGCCCGATGGCTGGCCGCTGGATGGCGCCAGTTGGTCCAGCTCCGGGCAGATGGCCAAACGCTTCGACGTGGCCGCCGCCATCGGCGGTGGCCGCAACCGCTTGCTCACAGCCGACGACGGCGCCAAGCCTGCCCGGTCGCCAACGCCTTCGCTGGACACGCCGCTGTATCGCGCCGTCATCGCGCCCTACCTGTCTGCATCGACGCGTGAGGCGCTGGCCAAGGCCAGCTCAGTGGCGGAATGGAACACGTTTCTGCTGTCGTCGCCGGAGTTCAATTACCGCTAGCTGCGGTTGCTGGCACCAGGCCAAATCCCCCATCCCCAATCCCGAGGTACGCAAATGAACCGCCGCCAGTTCCTGCTCGCCGCCGCTGCCGCCGCCACGCTGCCGGCGCTGTCCTTTACCGGTAGGTTGTTTGCAGCGCCGTTGGATACGCCGCGGTTTCTGCTGGTGTTCCTGCGCGGGGCGTACGACTGCAACAACCTGCTGGTGCCCTATGCCAGCGACTTCTACTACGCGGCGCGGCCGACGTTGGCCATCGCGCGGCCGGACGCCGCCAACGCCAACAGCGCCATCGCGCTGGACGCACATTGGGGCCTCAACCCGGTGCTGCGCGAGTCGCTGTATCCGCTGTGGCAGCGCAAGCAGATCGCGTTCGTGCCGTTTGCCGGCACCACGGACATGTCGCGCAGCCATTTCGAGACCCAGGACCACATCGAGCGCGGTGCGCCGACCGCAGCCAGCGGTTACCGCTCCGGTTTCCTCGGTCGCCTGGCGGCGCAACTCAGTGGCACGCCGGCCATTGCCTTTACCAATGCGCTGCCGCTGTCGTTGCAGGGTGCCGGCCACGACATTCCGAACATTTCGCTCAAGGGCAACCCCAAGTCTCGATTCAACGCGCGCCAGGCCGGGATCCTGACGCAGATGTACCAGGGCACGCCGCTGGCCAGCGCCACCGCCGACGGACTGGCGTTGCCAGCGTCGATATCGGCCGATCTGCGTGACGAGATGCAGCAGGCCGGTCGCGGCGCGCCCAGCGCGCGCAGCTTTTCCACCGAGACCCGACGCATCGCCACGTTGATGCGCGAGCGCTTCCGCCTGGGCTTCGTCGATGTCGGGGGTTGGGATACGCACGTCAACCAAGGCAGCGTCACTGGCGGGCTGGCCAACAACCTGCGCAACCTCGGCGAAGGTCTGGCCGCCTACGCCGACACCCTGGGCACGGAATGGGGCAACACGGTGGTGGTCGTGCTCTCGGAGTTTGGCCGCACGCTGCGCGAAAACGGCGGCAAGGGTACCGACCACGGCCACGGCACCGTGCACTGGGTGCTCGGCGGCAAGGTCAACGGCGGACGCATTGCCGGCGAACAGCTCGCCGTGACCCAGGCCAACCTGCTGCAGGATCGCGACTACCCGGTGCTCAACAATTACCGTGAGGTCCTGGGCGGCATCCTGCGTCGCGGATGGAACCTGTCCACCGCGCAACTGCAGCAGGTTTTCCCCGGCGCCAGGCCCCGCGACCTGGCGCTGGTGTAAGCGCGCTACGCGCTGCGGACCAACAGCGCGCGCGCGATCGCGCCGTGCATGCGGCCAAGGGCGCGCACCAGATGCAAGGTGGCGAACAGCAACACGATGCCCATCACGCACATTGTCAGCACGTCACCCCAGCCAGGCGCGTGCGGGCCGAAACCCCAGTCCATGGTGATGTTGCTGTTGACGTACAACCCGGCCAGCCACCCGCCGCCGAACAGCATGAGCAACGGCATCGCCAGCAGCGCCAGCGCCACGGCAAGCGGGACCACCGTCAGCGTGAAATAGCCGATGCCCAGCGGCAGCATCAGCAGCATGTACAGCAACGTGCCCCAGGTACGCGCGTCGGTGAACATCGCGCCGATACGCTTCATCAGCGGCAGGCTGGCGGACGGATACGGCGGGCGCCGCGGCATGCGCACGCCAAGCATGGCCTCCACGATGCGCCCCTCCACCAGCGCCAACGCGCGCACCGAGCCGACGAACAACACGATGAACGGCAGGCCGATGATCAGCACCGACAGTCCCGCCGACATCGACACACCGGCCACTGCCCAAGTGAAGTAGAAGATGCCGGTGGCCAGCGCCAGCAGCATGTAGAACAGGCCGCCGTAGGTCCGCGGGTCGGCCGCCACGCCAAAGAAGCGTCCAGCCAGCGAGCGGCGTGGCGCCGCCGGTGGTGGACGCAGCGCGCGCTGGATTCGGATCTCCTGCTCGCGGTACAGCTCGGCCACTTCCTCCGGTGCGCCGTAGCTGCCAACCACATGCGCGAGCATGTCCGCCTCGCTGCGCTGCGGCTGCTCGGCCAGCTCGGCGCGCAGGTGTTCCTCCGCGTCGTACAGCGCGTCCTGGACCAACGCCGGATCGGCGCCGCGCAGAGCTTCGCGCAACTGTTGCAGGTATTGGGCGATGGTTGTTGGCGCGTTCATGGCATGTCTCCGTGCAGGACGTTGTCGACGCAATCGCGCGTGGCGGCCCAGGCCCGGGTCCACTCACGCAGCGCCTCGCGCCCGGATTTGGTGATGCGGTAATAGCGGCGCGGCGGGCCGTTGACCGACGGCTCCACCTCACTGGCGAGCAGCCCGGCAGCTTGCAGGTTGCGCAGCACCGGGTACAGCGCACTCTGCTTGCCGGCCAACACACCGGCGCCGACCGGCTCCAGCACCTTGGCAATCTGGTAGCCATACATCGGCCGTCGCGACTGGCCGAGCACCGCCAGCAGCACCAGCGCAACCGTGCCGCTGGACAGTTCCTTCTGGAACTTCTTCAGGAGTGCGCCGTCGTCGTCCATTGCCCTTCCGTCGTTGCCATTGGCCACGAGTTGATCATGGTGTGACCTTAACACTAGTACATGAGCCGGAAGTCATGCCCCGGTGGACCGGCGGTCGGCCTCTGCTAACTTGCAGCTCTCGCCAACCGGGGCCGTCCCAAGGGGAATCACCATGCGCCATCGCCACCTCGCCATTGCGCTCGCCTGCAGCGCGCTGGCGCTGCCCACTTTCGCCGAGCAGGCAAAACCCACGCCAAGCGCCAAGGAATTGCTGGCGCAGTCACAGGCGGCCGAATGGCGCCGCCCGGATCCGCAGAACCTGCTGGTGATGGACCTGGCGACCGGGCGTGTGGTGATCGAGCTGGCGCCGCACTTTACGCCGCTGCACGCGGCCAACATCCGCACGCTGGTGCGCGAGCACTACTTCGATGGGCTGGCAGTGCTGCGCGTTCAGGACAACTTTGTCACGCAGTGGGGCGCGCCCGAAGACGAGGTCAACAGTTACAAGGTCGAGGCGCCGTCGCTGGGCACGGCCAAGGCCACGCTGCCACCGGAATACACCATCGCGATTGACCCGAAGCTGCCGTGGACCGCCCTGCCCGACGGCGACGTGTATGCACCGCAGGTGGGTTTCAGCGAAGGCTTCCCGGTGGCTCGCGATCCCGCCAGTGGCCGCCAATGGCTGACCCATTGCTACGGCATGGTTGGCGTGGCGCGCGACAACGGCCCGGAAACCGGCAACGGCAGTTCGTTGTATGCCGTGATCGGCCAGGCCCCGCGCGGCCTGGACCGCAACCTGGCAATTGCCGGACGCGTATTGCAGGGCATGCCGCTGCTTTCGGGTTTGCCGCGTGGTCCGGAGCCGATGGGCTTCTATGCCAAACCCGAGCAGCGCGTGCTGATCCAGTCCGCGCATATCGACGCCGACGCGCCCGCCGCGCAGCGCGTGGGCATCGAGGTGTTGCGCACCGACAGCAAGACGTTCGCCGCGCTGGTGGAAGCCAAGCGCAACCGTCACGATGCGTTCTACACCGTGCCGGCCGGCAAGATCGACGTGTGCGCGATCGCCGCGCCGGTGCGCGACAAGTAGGGCTGGCCGTTCACGCTGCGCGCAGCCAAGGGCGGACACTGCCCGCCGCTGTTCTGCCCCTCGCGCAAAAATCCCGCGCGCCGTGCCCGCCCTACACGGTGCCCACCGCAACCGCGGCCAGTGGTATGTGCTGACGCGGCCTTCCATACACAACCTTGCCATTGCGTGCGCTATCAACGGCGGACAGGCGCCTGCGGCGCGGACGGAATTGCACAGATGAGACGTAGCGTCAAGACGGTGAGCTGGATTGCGGCGGTGCTGGCACTGCTGCTGGCAGCGACGGTGCTCTTCATCGCCACCTTCAACTGGAACCGCCTCAGGCCCTGGCTTGGTGACCGCGTGAGCCAGGCGATGGGGCGCACGTTTGCGATCAATGGCGACCTGTCGGTGGATTGGCGGCGTGATCGTTCCGCCGGCTGGTGGCGCTCACTGGTGCCGTGGCCCCAATTCACAGCGCGCGACGTCACCATCGCCAATCCGGACTGGGCCAGCGGTCCGCGTTTTGCGCAGTTGGACGCGTTGCGCTTCGAGCTGTCGCCGCTGCCATTGCTTGCGCATCGCATCCACGTGCCGATCGCGCAACTGATCAATCCCACGCTCGACCTGCAGCGCGACAAGGACGGGCGCGCGACCTGGACCTTTGCACCTGCGCATGCGGACCAGCCGTCGAAATGGAATCTGGACCTGGGCGCAATCGGCTTCGAGCAGGGGCAGATCACGCTCGACGATGCGATCACCCGCACCAAGCTCGACATCAAGGTCGAGCCTTTGCAGCAGGCGATCCCCTACGACCAGATTGTTGCCGAGCAATCGGACGCGGCGCGCAAGCAGGCGCAAAAGACCGCCGGCGCTGCAGCGAAGAAGACCCTGGCGACGCGCGCGCAGGACAAGGAGATCATCGGCAAGGCCGACCGCAACACCACCTACCAGTTCCAGTGGACGGCCAAGGGCTCGTACCGGGGCGTGGCGGCCAACGGCAAGGGCAAGACCGGCAGCATCCTGGCCATGCAGCAGACCCGCAAGGCACTGCCGGTCCAGGCTGACGTGCAACTGGGCGACAGCCACATCGCACTGGTCGGCACATTGACCGACCCGATGCATCTGGGCGCGCTGGACGTGCGGCTGTGGTTCTCCGGCTCAAGCATGGCCAAACTCTACCCCTTCACCGGCCTGACGTTGCCAGACACCTCGCCGTACACCACCGAAGGCCACCTCACGGCCACGCTTGGCGACACCCGGCAATACAGCTACCGCGATTTCCGCGGCCACGTCGGCGGCAGTGATTTGTCCGGTGACCTGGACTTTGTCACCGGCGGCAAGAACGACGCCAATGCCCGCGCAAAGCTGAGCGGGACGGTGGCCTCCCGCGTGCTGCAATTTGCCGACCTGGCGCCGCTGATCGGCGCGGGCTCCAACGCCGCCCGGCAGGAGCGCGGGGACGCCTCGCAGCAACCAGCCGACAAGGTCCTGCCAGTGGCGCCATTTCGCACCGAGCGTTGGCGCACGATGGACGCGGACGTCAAGTTCACCGCCGCGCGCATCGTCTACAAGGACCCGCTGCCGATCGATGCGCTGTCCACCCACCTGGTGATGCGCGCGGGCACGCTCACGCTCGACCCGCTGCACGTCAGCCTCGCCGGCGGCAGCGCCAACGGCAACCTCAAGCTCGACGGCAGCAAGACCCCGATGCACGGCGCACTCAAGCTCAGTGCACGGCATCTCAAGCTCAAGCAGTTGTTCCCCACCTTTGAACCGATGAAGACCAGCTTTGGCGAGATCAACGGCGACACCAGCCTCACCGCCACCGGCAACTCCGTTGCCGCGTTGCTGGGCAGCAGCAACGGCGGTCTCAAACTGTTGATGAACGACGGCGCCATCAGCAAGGCCTTGCTGGAGACCGCCGGGCTCAACGTCGGCAACATCATCCTGGCCAAGCTCTTCGGCGACAAGACGGTAAAGATCAATTGCGCGGCGACCGACCTGGCGGCGAAAGACGGCGTGTACGACGTGCGCCTGTTTGTCTTCGACACCGGCGACGCGGTGATCAACATGGACGGCACGATCAACCTGGCCACCGAGCGGCTGGACCTGGACGTGCAGCCGCATACGCGCGGCCTGCGCATCCTGTCGCTGCGCTCACCGCTGTACGTCAAGGGCACGCTGAAGAATCCCGATGTCGGCGTGCAGAAGGGACCGCTGCTGCTGCGCGGCGCCGGTGCCGCGGCGTTGGCCACCGTGGCCGCGCCGGCCGCCGCCCTGCTGGCCTTGATCGCCCCCAGCCACGACAACGACGAGGACAACACCTGCCACGTCGTGCTGGACCAAATGCGTCAATCCGGCACGCTGCCAAGCGCCGAGAAGGCCAAGGCGAAAGCCAAGGTTCAGGCCGCCGCCAAGGGATGAACTCTGGTCGTCTGCCGAGAGGTGCGCCTTGTCGCTCTCCGTCTGGCGACCGCAGGTAGCCGGTCGTCGGTGAGAGTGGTTGCCGGTGAATTTGCCGGGCTTGCGCCAACGCATGCTCCGCTGCCCCCCTCCCCCCGACCCTCATCCGGCGCTGCGCGCCGCCACCTTCTCCCAAAAAGAGATAGGGTTCCTTGTCGCGCCCGCACCAGAAAGATCGCATTTGCGAAAGCTGACCGATCCGTCCGCGACCGCGCTCGGCGCCTACAATGGCCGCTTTCATCCGCGCGCGGTTCCCATGCAAGCGATCACCCGAGCCCGTTGGCAGATCCATTTCTGCGTGCTGTTGTGGGGCTTTACCGCCATCCTCGGCAAGCTGATTTCGCTGCCGGCGTTGCAACTGGTGTGGTGGCGCATGTTGCTGGTGGCCGCGGCATTGTTGTTGATACCGCAGGTATGGCGGGGGTTGCGGGTGATGCCGGCGCGGTTGCGCTGGGCGTATGCCGGCATCGGCGTACTGGTGTCGCTGCACTGGCTGACATTCTACGCAGCGATCAAATTGTCCAATGCGTCGGTCGGTGCAACCTGCATTGCCCTGGGACCGGTGTTTCTGGCCTTTGTCGAGCCGTGGCTGGCGCGACGCAAGTTTGACCCGCGCGAGTTGCTGATCGGCGCGGCGGTCGTCCCCGGCGTGGTGATGGTGGTGGGCGGCGTGCCGCACGACATGCGTCTGGGCATCGCCGTGGGGGTGTTGTCGGCGTTGTTCGTGGCGTTGTTCGGCTCGCTCAACAAGCGCTTCGTCGAGCAGGGCGACCCGCTGACCGTCACCTTCCTGGAGCTGGGTACCGGCGCGGCCTTTCTCACCGTATTGGCGCCGCTGATGCCCGGCAGCGGTCCGGCTTTCATGCTGCCGGGCTTGCGCGACCTGTGGTTGCTGCTGGCGCTGGCTTTCGGCTGCACGCTGCTGCCGTTCGCGCTGGCGCTGGTCGCGCTGCGCCACATGAGCGCGTTCGGCACGCAGATGGTGACCAACCTGGAACCGGTCTACGCCATCGTGCTGGCGATCGTGCTGCTCGGTGAGCAGCACGAGCTTGACCACTGGTTCTATGTCGGCGTGGTGGTGATCTTTGCCGCGGTGTTCACGCACCCGCTGCTCAAACGCCAACAACGCACGCCCAAGCGTCCGGAACTGGTCAGCACCACCGAAAGCCACAGCATGGTGGACTGATGGCGCTGCGCGCGCGCGCGCTACGCCGGCCCTTGATCGGCAACGGTGCATGGCGGGGCTCTTCCCTGCCCGGCCAATGTCATGTCCCAGTCCGCACCTGTCGCACCCGTGCGCTACCAGGCTTCCTTCGAGCAGCCCGAAGACGACGAAGCCGAAACCATCCACGAGCTGCTGGAAACGAGGCAGAAGATAACCAGACCACCTACCGCGACGATGCGCACGGATTGCGCAGCGTGCACGCCAAGAGCTACGGCTTGCTGACTGGCACGCTGCAGTTGCTCGAAGGTCTGCCACCGGTGCTGGCGCAAGGTCTGTCTGCACAGCCGGTCACGTAGCCGCTGGTGATGCGCTTGTCCACGGTGCCGGGCGACCTGCTGGACGACAGGGTGCCCACTCCACGCAGCATGGCCATCAAGCTCCTCGGCGTGCCCGGAGCGCGCCTGCCTGGGGACGATGCCGATACCACGCAGGACTTTTTGATGGTCAACGGCCCGGCCTTCAACGCACGCGACGCCAAGCACTTTCTGGCCAGCCTGAAGCTGGTAGCCGCCACCACGGACAAGGCCGAGACACTGAAAAAGGCCTTCTCGGCGGTCGCCCACGGAGCAGAGAAGACGCTCGAGGCACTCGGCGGCAACAGTCCCACGCTGGTGGCGATGGGCAGCCATCCACCACCAACATCCTGGGCGAGACTTTCTACAGCCAGGCGCCGCAGTTGTACGGCCCGTACATGGCCAGGTTCTCCATCGTCCCAGTGTTGCCGAACCTGCTGGCACTGAAGGACGCGCTGGTGGATCTGGACAACACATCCGACGGCCTGCGCGAGGCGGTGTGCGCGCAAGGCGCGTGTACGCAACCATGGCAGCGGTATGCAAGCGGCAGAACAAGATGCCCATCGGCGAGCCCACGACATTGCCGCAGCTGTAGTTGCGCAGGTGCACGACACCACGCGCCCGCGCCCGGTGCGTTGCAGCTTGCGTGGTGCAGGCACGGCGCCTAGTCTCGGCAGACCCTGCCCCGGAGCTGTCCGCATGCGCCCGATCCACGCCCTCACCGTCTGCGCGGCGCTTGCTGCCGCGCTTCTGACCGGCCTCAGCCCGGATCTGCGCGCCGCCTCCCCGGCAAGCGCAGCCACGACAACACGCGCGGCCGCCAGCAGCAGCACGGCATTTGCGACGGCCGTTGACGGCTTCATTGAGGGCATGTTCCAGCACTACCCCACCTTTGCCGCCAATGCCGGCAAGCATCAGTTCGACGGCAAGCTGCCTGATTACAGCGCCGCGGGGCTCAAGGCCGACGCCACCTGGCTGCACGCGCAGCGTTCGCGATTCGTCGCATTCACCGACGCCCAGCTCGATGCAACCGGTCGTTTCCAGCGCGACTACGTGCTCGCGGTGATCGACGGCCAGCTGTTCTGGCTGGAAGAATCCGGCTTTCCCTACAACAACCCGTCGTTCTACACCGGCGACTTGTCGCCGAGCATGTACCTGACCCGCCCGTATGCGCCGCTGCCGCAACGCATGGCCGCATTCGTCAGTTACCAGGAAGCGCTGCCCAAGGCGATCGCGCAGATCAAGGCCAACTTCAAGCTGCCATTGCCGGCGTCGTACATCGACCTGGGCGTCAACAGCTTCGGCGGCTATGCCAGCTTCTTCAAGACCGACGTTCCGACGATCTTTGCCGGGGTCAAGGACGATGCCCTGCAGGCGCGCTTCAAGGCGTCCAACGCCGCCGCGGTCCAGGCTACGCAGGCCATGGCCGACTGGCTGAAGGCGCAAAAGCCACACGCCACGCAGGGCTACGCCCTGGGCGCGGCGAAGTTCTCGCGCATGCTGCAGGCCACCGAGCGCGTCGACCTGCCGATCGACCAGCTCAAGGCCATCGGCGAGTCCGATCTCAAGCGCAACCTGGCTGCACTCAAGAACGCCTGCGACAAATTCGCGCCGGGCCAGACACTGCGCGCGTGCGTGGCCAAGGAGGCCGCCGACAAGCCGGTTGGCGGCGCCGTGGAAGGCGCGCGCGCGCAACTGGCGAGCTTGCGCCAGTTCATCATCGACAAGGACCTGGTGAGCATCCCCGGCACGGAGCAGGCCAAGGCCGAAGAGGCGCCACCGTTCAACCGCTGGAATTTTGCCTATATCGAAATTCCTGGCCCCTACGAGAAGAACCTGCCGTCGGTGTATTACATCGCGCCGCCGGACCCGAGCTGGAGCAAGGCCGACCAGCAGGCGTATATCCCGGGCAAGGCGGCTTTGCTGTTCGTGTCCGCTCATGAGGTCTGGCCCGGACACTTCCTGCAGTTCCTGCACGCCAACCGCGCGCACTGGAAGTTCGGCCAGCTGTTTGTCGGCTACGCGTTCGCCGAAGGCTGGGCGCACTACACCGAGGAGATGATGTTTGACGCCGGCGTGGACGGCGCCACGCCAGAAATCCACATCGGCCAACTCACCAATGCGCTGCTGCGTGATGTGCGCTATCTGTCCACCATTGGCCTGCACACTGGCGGCATGAGCATGGCCCAATCCGAGCAGATGTTCCGCGACAAGGCCTTTCAGGATCCGGGCAATGCCCGCCAGCAGGCCGCGCGCGGCACCTACGATCCGGCCTATCTCAACTATACGATGGGCAAGTTGATGATCATGCAACTGCGCAAGGACTGGATGGCTGCGCACCCCGGCGCGAATGCGCTGAAGGCCTTCCACGACCAGTTCCTGAGCTACGGCGGACCGCCGATCCCGCTAGTGCGCGCGCAGATGCTCGGCGGCAAGGTCGAAGCCAAACTGTGGACGGCGCCGATGGCGAGTGCACCCAAGTAGCGCCGATGGGCCGGCCGCCGTTCCCAACAAGCCGCTGATGACTTCCGCACCGGACCGCCTCCGCAGCATCGGCCTGGCGCTGGCGGCCGCTGCGCTGTTCGGGCTGAGCACGCCGCTGGCAAAGCTTCTGCTGGGCGCGATGCCGCCGCAGTTGCTGGCCGGCTTGCTGTATGCCGGCTCCGGCATTGGCCTGTCCCTGTGGTTGGCATGGCGCCGGCTGCGTGGCCGCCCGCAAGCCGAAGCTGCGTTGGTGCGCGCGGATCTGCCGTGGCTGGCTGGTGCGGTGCTGTTTGGTGGCGTGCTGGCGCCAGTACTGCTGATGTTCGGACTGGCCCGCACCCCGGCATCGGCAGCGTCGCTGCTGCTGAATCTGGAGGGCGTGCTGACCGCCGTACTGGCCTGGGTCGTGTTCCGCGAGAACGTCGACCGCCGCGTGTTTCTCGGCATGCTGGCCATCGTCGCCGGCAGCGTGCTGCTGTCGTGGCAACGCCAAACCGCGACGGCCATTCCCTGGGGCGCGCTGGCAATTGCCGGCGCTTGCCTGTGCTGGGCCATCGACAACAACCTCACACGCCCGGTGGCCGGCGGCGACCCGGTACAGATCGTGGCCATCAAGGGCGGAGTGGCCGGTGCGATCAACATCACGCTGGCGTTGCTGATGGGCAGTCACTTCCCCACCGTGCTGCCGATGTTGGCGGCCGGTCTGCTTGGTTTCGTCAGCTACGGCCTCAGTCTGGTGCTGTTCGTGCTGGCGCTGCGCGGCTTGGGCACCGCACGCACCGGCGCCTATTTTTCCACCGCGCCGTTTGTCGGCGCCGCGCTTTCGCTGCTGCTGTTTGCCGAGCATCCGACGCTGGCGTTCTGGCTGGCCGGCGCACTGATGGCGCTGGGCGTATGGCTGCACATCAGCGAACGCCACGCGCACCTGCACACGCACGAAGCGCTCGCGCACGACCATCGCCACCGGCACGACGAGCACCACCAGCACGTCCACGATTTCCCGTGGGACGGCAGCGAGCCGCACACGCACCCGCACGTGCACGAGCCGCTGGTGCACAGCCACGCGCACTTCCCCGATATCCACCATCGACACAAGCATTCCTGATGCGCTGGAAGCACGGGCTGCCAATGCCGAGACTCACGCGGTGGATTCCTGTCGCGTCGACAACGCCTGACCCGGCCTGCCGCCACGTACGCCATGCACCAAGCGGTACAACGCCGGCAGCACCAGCAAGGTCAGCAAGGTGGATGACACGATGCCGCCAATCACGACCGTGGCCAGTGGCCGCTGTACTTCAGCGCCGGTGCCCACGTTCAGCGCCATCGGCACAAAGCCGAGCGATGCCACCAGCGCAGTCATCAGCACCGGCCGCAGCCGGGTCAGCGCGCCTTCGGTGATCGCGCTCTCCAACTCCCGGCCTTCATCCAACAGGTGACGGATGAACGACACCAGCACCAGGCCGTTCAGCACTGCCACGCCGGACAGCGCGATGAAGCCGACTCCGGCAGAAATGGAGAACGGAATGTCACGCAACCACAGCGCGAGTACCCCGCCGGTCAACGCCAACGGTACGCCGCTGAAGATCACCGCCGCGTCCCGCGCCGAACCGAAGGTCATGAACAGCAAGCCGAAGATCAGCAGCAGCACGACCGGCACCACGATCTGCAGCCGGCGGCTGGCCGACATCAGTTGCTCGAAGGTGCCGCCGTAATTGATCCAGTAACCCGCCGGCAGGCGCACTTCGGCCGCCACGCGCTCGCGCAGCGACTGCACGAACGAGCCCAGGTCGCGATCGCGCACGTTCGCGGTCACCACCACGCGACGCTTGCCGCTCTCGCGGCTGATCTGGTTGGGTCCGCTGGACAGGTTGATTCGCGCCACTTCGCCCAGCGGCACCGTCGTCGGCGCAACAGGATCGGCGCGCTCGGGCAACGGGATCGGCAACGACGCCAGCGTTTCCAGCCGATTGCGCTGCGCTTCGGGCAGGCGTACGACGAGGTCGATGCGCCGGTCACCCTCGAACACCTGCCCGGCGACGCCACCGCCAAGCGCGATGGACACGGTGTCCTGCAAGTCAGCCACGGACAAACCGTAGCGGGCAAGCGCGGCACGATTGGGGTCTATGGTCAGCAGCGGCAAACCGGTGGACTGCTCCAGCTTCACGTCGACCGCACCGGGCACGTTGGCAGCAATGCGCTCCACCTGTTCGCCCAGCGCCACCAGCGTATCCAGATCGTCGCCAAACACCTTCACCGCCACCTCGGCACGTACGCCGGCGATCAACTCGTTCATGCGCATCTGCACCGGCTGGGTGAACTCGTAGTTGTTGCCCGGAATGGTGCGCACCGCGACGTCCAATTCGTGGACCAGTTGGGTCTTGGGCTTGCGCGGGTCGGGCCAGTGCTTGCGCTCCTTCATGATGATGTAGGTGTCGGCCACCGACGGCGGCATCGGGTCGGTGGCCACTTCGGCGGTGCCGAGCTTGGAAAACACGCGATCGACCTCGGGGAACTGCTTGATGCGTGCCTCCAGTTGCACCTGCATGCCGATCGCCTGGGTCAGGCTGGTGCCTGGGATACGCAACGCGTGCAGCGCGATGTCGCCTTCGTCCAGATCGGGAATGAACTCGGCGCCGAGCCGACCGGCGAGTAAGCCGGCCGCGACCACCAGCACCGCGGCGATCGCGACCACCGCGATCCGCCACGCCAGCATGCGCTGCAGCAGCGGCGCGTAGCATCGGCGCAAGCCACGCATCACCTGGTTTTCCTGCTCCGCCACGCGCCCGCTCACGAACATCGCCACCGCCGCCGGAACGAAAGTCAGCGACAGGATCATTGCTGCGGTAATCGCGATCACCACGGTGAACGCCATCGGGTGAAACATCTTGCCTTCGATACCGGACAGACTGAACACCGGCACGTACACCGCCGCAATGATCAGCAGGCCAAACAGGCTCGGCTTGATCACCTCGGCCGTGGCAGTGGCGGCCAACTCGAACCGTTCGGCCCGCTGCAGCGTACGACCCAGCCGCTGCTGCGCCTGGCCAAAGCGGCGCAGGCAATTTTCCACGATGATCACCGCGCCATCCACGATCAGGCCGAAGTCGAGCGCGCCCAGGCTCATCAGGTTGCCGGACACGCCGCGTCCGACCATGCCGCTGATGGTCATCAACATGGTCAGCGGAATCACCGCTGCGGTGATCAGCGCGGCGCGCAGGTTGCCCAGCAGCAGGAACAGCACCGCGATCACCAGCAGCGCGCCCTCGATCAGGTTTTTCTGCACCGTGGCGATGGCGCGGTCGACAAGTTGCGTGCGGTCATACACGGCGCGCGCGCTGACCCCGGCAGGCAGGTTGCGGTTGATCTGCAGCAACTCGGCGGCGGCCCGCTTGGCCACCTGCCGACTGTTCTCGCCGATCAGCATGAACACCGTGCCGAGCACCGCTTCATGGCCATTTTCGGTGGCCGCGCCGGTACGCAACTCCTTGCCTTCAGCCACCTCGGCGACATCGCGCACGCGCAGCACCACGCCGTCGCGCTGCTTGACCACCACCTCGCGCAAGCCGTCGAGATCGGTGATCTGCCCGGGCACGCGAATCAGGTACTGCTCGCCAAAACGCTCGATGTAGCCGGCGCCGACGTTGGCGTTGTTGCGTTCCAGCGCCTGTTGCACCTGCCCCAGGCTGATCCCGTAGGCAGCCAGCTTGGCCGGGTCCGGGGTGACGTGGAACTGGCGCACGAATCCGCCAATGGTGTTGACCTCGGTCACACCCGGCAGGTTGCGCAATTGCGGCCGGATCACCCAGTCCTGCAGCGTCCGCAGCGCGGTCGGTGTCCATGGCTGGCCATCGCTCTGGCGCGCTCCCGGCTCGGCCTCGACCATGTACATGAAGATCTCGCCCAGCCCGGTACTGACCGGACCCAGCGTCGGCTGCACGCCCGCAGGCAATTGCGCCCCGACTTCCTTCAGCCGCTCGGCAACCTGCTGGCGGGCAAAGTACACATCGGTGCCGTCTGCGAACACGGCGGTCACCTGCGACAAGCCGTAGCGGGCAATCGACCGCGTCTGCTGCAAATGCGGCAGTCCAGCCAGCGCGGTTTCGATCGGATAACTCAACCGTTGTTCGGTCTCCAGCGGCGAATAGCCGGGCGCTTCGGCGTTGATCTGCACCTGCACATTGGTGATGTCTGGCACCGCATCAATCGGCAGCCGCGAATAGTTCCATACGCCCAGCGCGCCCAATCCCAGCGCCAGGATGAGCACCATGAAGCGGTGGCTGATGGCCGCGCGAACCAGTCGTTCCAGCATGGCGGCGGCCTCAGTGGTCATGGCTGGCGCCGGACTTTTCAATGTCCGCGCGGATGAGGAAACTCTGCTCGCTGACATAGGTTGTACCTGGCTTGAGGCCACCCAGCACTTCGACCGACGTGTCATCGCGGGCACCCAACTGCAGCATGCGCACCTCGTACACCTCACCGACCTGGGCAAACACCACGGTGAAGTCGCGAAAGCGCTGCAGGCCGGAAATCTTCACCGCCAACGGCACGCTGCGCTCGGCGACGGTCACCTCGCCAACCACCGCCATGCCCGGCCGCCACGCGTTGTCCGGGTTGGGCATGCGTGCCCGCGCGATGACGCTCAGCCCCGCATTGGTGACCGGCACCAGCGTGTCGATGGTGCTGGTCAGTCCCTCGCCGCCACTGGCCGGACGCACACGTACCGCCTGCCCCGCGCGCAACCGATCGGCATCGCGGCCCACTGCGTTGAGTTGGATCCAGACCGACGACAGATCGGCGATCTCGAACAGCGGCGCGTCACCGGCGACATCGCCGACATTCGTGTTGCGCGCCAGCACCACGCCGTCCAATGGCGCCGCGACCGCGTAACTGCGCATACTGTCGTTGCCTTCCACCGTGGCGAGCGTCTGCACGCGGCGCACGTGATCACCCAGATTCACCGGCACCGCGCGAACAATGCCCCGGAAGCGGGCGCGTACCTGGGCGTGGCGGCTGCGGTCGATCGCCACGTGTCCCATCAGCGGCAGTACATCGCGGATCGTAGCGGGGCCGGCCGTCGAGGTTTTCACCCCGGAAGCGGCGGCGGTCGCGGCGGGCATGGACACGCGCCCTTCGTACGAGGCGTAGGTCCACGCGTGCGTCTTGCCTTCGTGAGTAGCGGTGACCTTGACGTCGAACGAGTGCGGCTCGACCACCGTGTTGCTGGCGACCAGCGCATCGCCTTCGGCCCGGAACGTGAAGCGGGTCGTTTCACCATCCAGACGCTTCACCGCAACGACCGGCTTCAGCGTGCCCGGCGGCAACGGCTTGCCGTCGCGATAGCCGTACAGGCGGAACTCCGGTGGCACGCCGGTTTCGTAGACGGTAACTTCGAGCGCGAACGGGCCGTCGCGCAGCATGCGACCGTTATGCGGGCCGCGCTCAAATGCGTCGGCGCCGGCAAGGACGCCTTCAGCCGGCTCCTGCGCCGCACGATCACTGCAGGCGCCAAGGGTCAAGGACGTGACGATCAGCAGCGCCGAGGCGGCGCGCTTGAGGCGGGCGATTTTCATGGGGACGAAACTCCAGCAGCGACCGTCATCCGTTCGATGTCGGTCAACAAGGCGTGGTAACGGACGGCCGCATCGATTTGCCGACGACGCAGATCGATTAACGTGCGTTGGGCCTGCGACAACGCAACGAAACTGAAGCGGCCGGCGTCGAAGCCCTTGCGCGTCAGAGCCAGTGCGGACTCCGCTTGCGGGATCACGCGATCGCGATGCGCCTCGAATGCGGTGCGCGCGTGGACCAGCTCCTGATAGGTCGAAAACAGGCGCTGGCGCACATCAGCCTGGTGCACCTGCATCCGCGCTTCGCTGGCCGCGGTTTCGGCGGTCGTCTGGGCCACGCTCAACGCCGAGCGCGCGGCGCTTCCCAGCGGCAGCGAGACTCCGGCAACCAACGCGGTATCGTTGAACATCGCCAGCCGGCGCACGCCCACATGCACGGTGATGTCCGGCGACGCGGTGGTTGCCGCCAGGCGCTCCCGCGCCTGCGCCGCGCGCGTGTCCAGTTGAAGCCCGCGCACGGTCGGGTTTTCGTCCAGGCGCGCATCCAGCGCCGCATACTCCGGCGCCGCCGGCAGCGTGAACAAGTCGCCCGCCACGGCGTCGAAGTCCGGCTCGCTGACACCCCAAAGGGCGGCCAGTGAAACCCGGGCAGCCGCCAGTTCGTGCTCGGCGTGTTCCACTTCAATCTCCGCCCGCACCTGCGCAATCTGCATCAGGTTGAGGTCCGACTCCGGGCTGCGGCCAGCCTGCACCCAACGCCGCACCGTGGCGGTCAACTGACGCGCCAGCGCGTGGTCCTGAGCCGCCACGCGGCTGCGCGCCTGGTCGGCCAGCACCTCGACGAAACGCCGCGTGGCCTCGGTGGCCAACTCCAGCCGGGTCTGCTCGAGCGCGTTGCGCGAGCGCTCGATGTCGATCGCGCCCACCGCACGCCGTGCATCGCGCTTGCCGCCGCGCTCGATCACCCGCCCCAGACGCAGCGTCGTTTCCGCCGCACGCACGCCCGACACCGAGCCGCTGCCGCCGACGTTCTCGACATCCGCACCGACCACCCACGGCGGCGCCAGCGCGGCGATATCCGCCTGGCGCTCGGCGGCGACGACGGTGTAGTCACCTGCACGCATTGCCGGGTTGTGCATCAACGCACGGTCGACCGCCTGCGGCAGGGAAAGCACCTCGCCGGCCAACACAGGCATGACGAACCCGCCTGCCAGAACCAGCAGGCACAGACAACGTAAAGACAGCACGGCGTTCTCCCATCGAATGCCAAGTCAACGATTGCAGGCCGCAGGGCGGCCGCCAGGCGTTGCTGTCAGACGATGGGAGGGCGGTGCAACGAAGTCAGTGGGACATCCGGCGTCAGCGCCGCATGCCACGGCGCGCCAAGACGGCCAACGGCCGCTGGCGGGCACATGTCGGCCAGCGCAACCGGCAGCGTCACCGCCGCCCCAGCCAGATAGTGCACGTGCACATGCGCCGTATCGGCGGCAGACGGCGCCAGTTCATTGCCATGGTCAAGCTGCGGCTGGGCCGAGACGACAACGGCAAGCGCCACCACAGCGTCGTGGCCCGCGTCATGGCTGTGG
>JBDTIE010000039.1:0-4438 GCA_039936515.1 Rhodanobacter sp.
CGCCGGCTACCGCGACGGGCAGGAAATCGCCCAGCGATCGGGTTCACGCTTCGCCATCATGGCGCCCTTCGCCGGGCGCATTGCCGATGCCCGTTACACGTTTGCCGGCCACGAGCAGGATCTGCAGCCGGGCGTCACTGGCGCGGAGCGTGCCAGCCGCCATGGTTTCGTGCGCGATGTGGATTTCGCCATCGTCGCGCTGGCCGCTAGCGACGACGGCGCGCGCGTCACCCTGGGCACTTCGGCGATACGTCCGCGACCGGGCTATCCGCATGCCATCGACCTGCGTGTGAGTTTTACCTTGGACGGTGCCGGCCTTGGGCTGGAGGCACTGATGCGCAACGTTGGCAGCGAGCCGGCACCGTGCTTCTTCGGCTGGCATCCGTACTTTGCGCCGGGCGAGGGCGAAGTCGATAGTTGGGAGTTGCAGATCCCCGCACAGACCCTGATCCGCACCGGCGCCGATCTCATTGCCCTGCCCGGTGAGGAGGCCTATGTGGCGCTGGATGACGCCCCGGCGCTGGATTTCCGCGCGTCGCGGCGGATCGGCCAGAGCATCCTTGACCAGGGCTATACGCATCTGGAAGCCGATGCCGACGGCCGCATCCGCACGCATCTGCGTGACCCGGCCAGCGGTTGGGCGGTGAGCGTGTGGCAGGAACGCGGTGTCATGCATGCGTTCACCGCCGACACGGTTGCGCGCGGCACACGGCGCGCGGTGGCGCTGGAGCCGATGGAGTGCATGGCCGATGCCTTCAACCGGCCCGAATGCGCCGCAGCCATCCGTCTGGAGCCCGGCGCCGAGCGACGTTTTCATTGCGGCGTGGAGATCATCACGCCATGACCGCTGCCACCGACGCGCTGCCGACCATCGCCCAGATCCGTGACGCCGCCGCGCGTATCGCCGCGCATGCGCTGGTGACGCCGGTGCTGCGCAGCGACGCGCTGGATGCGCTGTGCGGCGCGCGATTGCATTTCAAATGCGAGAACCTGCAGCGCGGCGGGGCATTCAAGTTTCGCGGTGCGTGCAACGCGGTTTGGGCGCTGAGCGACGAGCAGGCTGCGCACGGCGTAGTCACGCATTCGTCCGGCAATCACGGCAATGCCCTGGCGATTGCCGCCGGTACGCGCGGCATCCCGGCGCATATCGTGGTGCCCGAAGGCGCCGTGCTGGCCAAGGTTGCCGCCATCGAGCGCGCCGGCGCGGTGCTGCATCGCTGCGCGCCGACGCAAAGCGCACGCGAGTCCATGTGCGCGCAGGTGCAGCGCGATACCGGTGCAGTGCTGGTTCACCCGTATGCCGATACGCAGGTGATGGCCGGGCAAGGCACTTGCGCACTGGAACTGCTGGCGCAGGTCGATGCCCTGGAAGCGCTGGTTACGCCAATTGGCGGTGGCGGCCTGGCCAGCGGTGTGGCGGTCGCCGCGCATGCACTGCGGCCGGAGCTGGCACTGTTCGGCGCCGAGCCGCAGGGAGCCGACGACGCCGCGCAATCACTGGTGCATGGCGCGCGGGTGACCACGGTGGTGCCGGACACGCTGTGTGACGGCCTGCGCGCGCTGGTCGGCCAAAGCAACCTGGATGGGCTGCGCGCACATCACGTCGCGGTGATCACGGTCAGCGATGTGGAAACCATCGCCGCGATGCGATTGCTGTGGCAGGAATTGAAGCTGCTGGTGGAGGTTTCCAGCGCCACCGTGCTGGCGGCGATCCTTAAGTGCCCGCACCGCTTTGCCGGGCGCCACGTCGGCGTGGTGCTCACCGGCGGCAACGTCGACCTCGATGCGCTGCCATGGTGAACAACACCGAATCCTTGTGCCCGCGCTACGTGCTAACCCGAACCCGAACCGGATCCTGGCATGAGCGCATCGCCCGCCAGCGGGCTCCTACGTCGGCTCGGGCGTCGGAGTTGGCAACCTGCGTTTGCCGCCCACGCCGCTGACCGCGAGCAAACCCAGCAACACCAGCACGATGCCGAACATCTCCATCGCCGAGGGTTGCTCGTGCAGGATCCACCACGCCAGCAGCACGCTGACGATGGGCACGCCCAGGCTGGACACGCTGGCGACGGTGGTGGACAGTCGCTGCAGCACGATCGACCACAGCCACCACGCCAGGCTGGAGGCCAGGATCACGCTGTATGCCAACGCGCCAATGAATGGCCAGTTCCACACCATCGCGCGCTGCGGCACCAGCAGCGCTACCACCCCAAGCACGGCGCCCCCAATCAACATTTGCCAGGCTGTCAGGCTCAGCACTTCCGGCGCGTGGCGCTGGAACATGCGCTTGCTCAGCACCGTGCCGGCTGCCCACATCGCGCCGCCGGCAATCGCCAGCGTGGTGCTGAGCACGCTGCCCATCGCGTGCCACGGCTCGATGATGCACAGCAGCCCGCTTGCCGCCAGCGTCAATCCCAGCCAGTGGCGCAGGCTGGGGCGGTCGCCGAGCAGCCACCACGCCAGCAGCACGGCCCAGAACGGCATGGTGTAGGCAAGCAGTGCCACGTGCCCGGCGCCGCCATGAAGCAGTGCCCACTGCTCCAAACCCTGGAACGCGGCGGTCTGGAACAGGCCGATCAGTGCCGTTGGCAGCAGCGGTGGCGGACGCAGCGAGCGGCCGCTCAACAGCATCGCCGCAAACAGCACCAGTGCGCCCAGCAGGTAACGCAGCGCGGCAAAATCCAGCGGACCGGCATACGCCAGCGCCTGCTTCATCACCACCCAGCTGTAAGCCCAGATGAGCACGGTGACAGCCAGCGCCAGGACCGCGCCGCGGCGGGAGGAAAGAAAAGACACGGTCTGTCGCCGCCGGAAAGGACGACAAGTCTAGCGCCCGCGCGGTAGGGTAATGCCGTCCTTCAAGTGTGCATCAAGCATGAGCCAGAACCCTGTATCCACGCGCTGCGACTGGGCGCGCACCGATCCGCTGCTGCAGGCCTACCACGACCACGAGTGGGGCGTGCCGCTGCACGACGATCGCGCGTTGTTCGAGTTCCTGTGCCTGGAAGGCGCCCAGGCTGGCCTGTCCTGGCGAACCGTGCTGGCCAAGCGCGAGCGTTACCGCAGCGTGTTCCACGACTTCAACATCGCCCGCGTCGCCGCCATGACCGACCGCGAACTGGAAACCCTCCTGCTCGACCCCGGTATCATCCGCAATCGCTTGAAGGTCACTGCCACCCGCGACAACGCCATCGCAGCGCTTGGCGTGATCGAAGAGTTTGGCAGCCTGGACGCCTATTTGTGGTCCTTCGTCGACGGCCGGCCGCTACTCAATCACTGGCCCACCGCCAGCGACGTGCCGGCCACCACCGACGTTTCCGACCGCATGAGCAAGGCGATGAAGAAGCGCGGCTTCCGCTTCGTCGGCAGCACCATCTGCTATGCGCACATGCAGGCCACGGGCATGGTCAATGACCACCTGACGTGTTGTTTTCGCCACGCCTCGTGCACCGCGACGATCTAGCTCAGCCGCTTCCGGCGCGCGGGTCGTTGGTGTCGTCTGGCTGTTTTTCGATGCGCACCTGGTTGTCGTGTGCAGCCGCCTCGTTCATTGCTCGGCGTAGTTCCACAGCAAGCCGCCGTCGACAAACACGGTGGTGCCGGTGATGTACGCCGCGTCGTCGCTGGCGAGAAAGGCAACCACCCCGGCGACATCCTCGGGCGTGCCAAGACGCTTGAGCGGGATGTTCTTGAGCAACCCGGCCATGAGCTTGGGGTCGGCCATGAGGTGCGCGTTGATCGGGGTCTTGATCGCGCCCGGAGCGATGTTGTTGATGGTGATGCCCAGCGGCGCCAGTTCCAGCGCCAGGTCGCGCATCAGCATTTTCAGTCCGCCCTTGCTCGCGCAATAACTGGCGAAATGCGGAAACGGCAATTGCTCGTGTACCGAGCTGATGTTGACCACCCGGCCGCCGCCGCCGCGCTGGCTGACGTGGTGGGCAAAAGCCTGGGTGAGGAAGTACGGTCCCTTGAGGTTCACATCCATGACCAGGTCGTAGTCCGCCTCGGTGCCATCCACGAACGGTGCGCGGCGTTCGACCCCGGCGTTGTTGACCAGCAGGTCGATGCGGCCCATCTGCGCAACCGCGGCGTCGATGACGTGATGGCCATCGGCGACCTTGCCGATGTTGCCGGCAAGCACGCAGGCCTTGGCGCCGGTGGCGTGAACCGCGTCGAGCGTTTCCCGCGTGCGCGCGCTGCGCTCGCGGTCCTCGATGACGATCGCTGCGCCTTCCTGCGCCAGGCGCAGCGCAATGGCGTGGCCGATGCCCTGCGCCGCGCCGGTAACCAGTGCCACCTTGCCGTGCAAAGCCATCGCGTGCTCCAGCGTAAACGGACAACTATCTTGCGGCGCGCGCAGTGAACGGCGCGCGTGCAACGACATCGTGCCGCGCGAACACGCGTAACGTCGTCAGCTCTTGCGCCGCGAACCGCGCAG
>JBDTIE010000040.1:0-2154 GCA_039936515.1 Rhodanobacter sp.
GTGGCCGCCGCCGAAGCTGCGTCCGAACAGGGATTCGAAGAAATCGCTGTAGTCTTGCGCCCCCGCACTTTGCGCTCCGGCGCCGGCGGATTCGAAACCCGCGTTCCAGTCGGGCGGTGGGCGAAAATCCTGTCCGGCCTTGTAGTTGGGCCCGAGCCGGTCATAGGCCGCGCGCTTTTCCGGATCGCGCAGCGCCTCGTAGGCCTCGCCAACCTCCTTGAAGCGCTTCTCCGCATCGGGTTCCTTGCTGACGTCCGGATGAAATTTGCGGGCCAGCCGCCGGTGCGCGCGCTTGATGTCATCCTGTGTCGCGTCGCGCGCCAACCCCATGACCTTGTAGTAGTCCTTGAATTCCATGCATGCCTCCGTGGAGTTCTGCATCATAGGCTGCGCACCAAGCCTGGTATGTTCAAATTCCGGTAAAGGAATCCCGTTTTGTCTGATCTGATCGCCGCGGTTATCCGCTTTGTCTTGCGCGTGGTTTTGTTGCTCATGGCGCTGGTTTTCATTACCAGTTTGATGCTGGTAGCTGTGTTGCTGCTGGCGGTGTGGGGTATGCGCCGTCTGTGGGCGAGGCTGACCGGCCGGCCTGTCAGCCCCTGGGTGTTTCGTGTCGATCCGCGCGCGCAATGGAGCCGGTTCTATCATGCGGCCGACCGCTGGCCTCCGCCATCGTCCAGGTTCGGGCACCCAGGCGAGCCGCGTGGCAAACCGCCTGATGTGCAGGACGTGGAAGTCAAAGAATCCTCGGATCTCCCCCCACGCTGACAGGGGTGCCTCAGGGGCTGCCTGTGCACCAGTCACGGCCTCCCCTATTCCTGCTGAAGCGACACGGATGAATCCGGCCGCCGCGCTGCGGTTGTGCGTGCTGGTTCGACACAATGTAAACGCGGCTTGCACCTACCTCTTGGCGTACTGACGTCTCCAATAATCATGACTTCAGCATTACGAAGGACTCGAGATAAAGAGTAAATCTGCAATCGGCGCCCTGGCCGCCATTTCGATGGCTTTCGCGGGCGTTGCGCTGGCCCAACCCAATGGCTATACCGGCGATGGCTCGCAAGTTCGTGGCCAAAACCGTGCCGATGATGGACGCGGTGGCTCGCAGTATCGCCAAGGCAATCGCCAGGACAACCACGCACGTGGGCACGGCGAACGAGGCGCCGGGCCGGACCACAACTTTTACAGGGGCGGTCGCCTGTTACCCGAATACCGCAATCATCAGTACGTTGTGAACGACTGGCGGGATCACCATCTGAGTGCGCCGCCACGGGGGTATCAATGGGTGCAAACCGGCGGTGATTACGTGTTGGTCGCCATTGCGACCGGGATCATTGCCCAAATCCTCCTCGGCCAGTAACAGTGCGCGCTATTCCCGCACCGACGCTGCAAAGCGGCTGGGCGACTGCCCCATGGCGGCTTTGAACATGGCCGAGAATGCGCTGTCGCTGGCGTACCCGCTGGCCGCCGCCACCTCGCTGACGGGCGTGCCGCGCGCCAGCAGCGGCAATGCATGAGCCAGCACCGCCTGCTGGCGCCACTGCTGGTAGCTGATGCCCAACTCCTCCCGAAACAGGCGCGCCATGGTGCGCTCGCTGGCACCCATGTCGCCCGCCCAGGCGGCCAGCGTGGCGCGCTCTGAAGGCGCGCGCAGCACGGCTTCGCAAAGCGCGCGCAGGCGCTTGTCGCCCGATTGCGCATGAGGCAGTGGTACGCCGAGCGACTGGGTATGGGCGTGTGTCAACTCGTCTTGTACCAGCGCGGCCAACAGGGCTTCGCGCGACGTGAGGGCCGGCGCATCGAGTGCCTGGATCAGCTCACGCAGCAGGGGCGAGACCACGATGACGCGGCAGCCTTGCCAGTCCTGCGGCGTTGTGCTGGCGTCGAGATACAAGGTGCGCAGTTTGGCGGCCTCGCGCACGTTGATTGCATGCATCGCGTCAGGGGCGATCCACACCGCGCGCGACGGCGACACGATGTAGGTTACCTCGTCGACCAGGGCCTCGTCCGGAGTCACTGTGACCTGAACAATGCCGGTCGTACAGTACGCCAGCTGGGCCCAGGGATGTCGGTGAGGTTCAAAGTGCGTGTCTGCCGGCAGTGCGCGCGCACGCACGCGCACCGGGCGCTCGACGGTGGGCGAATAGCGGTCGA
>JBDTIE010000041.1:0-9961 GCA_039936515.1 Rhodanobacter sp.
GACAGATGAAAGGCGCGTGGTGGCTGGTGTGCTACCTGCCCACGCTGAGCCTGGTGTCGTGGGGTGGCAGCACGACATTCGGCGGCAAGGGCTATTTGAGCTACGGCATGGACCTGCTCGTGGTGGCCGTGATCGGTTTGGTTTTTTATCTGTGGGGCGTGGCCTCGGGTTGGCGCACGCCGTCAGTGGAGGCCGCGCAACTGGAAGCGCGTGATGATCCGGATGCGCCGTTGGTACCGCCGGACGAGGAAACCGCCGAGCGCGTCACCGGTCGTTGAAGCCGCTTGCCCTCGCTCCGAGCGTCGGTTTGGCGGGACACCTGCATTTCGGCCGCGCTTGACTGCCCTGGCATGCGCTCCGTTTGACGCCTGCGGCCCTACACTTGCGCCTTCGAGTTTCCAGCACCCGTCCGCCCATGACCTTCCAACCGGATATCGCGCCGTTGCATGCCCGCGTGCAGAGGGACGGCTTTGCCTTCCTCACTGCCGACGTGATGCGCGGGTTGCTGGATACGTCGCGCATGCTTGACTGGCCGGCGTTTGCCGCCAGCTGGGATGATCTGGCCGCGGACACCTACCTGGCCGCCAGTGGCCGACACCGGCGGCGCCGGCATGCCACTTTTTCCGTGGCGGGCACGGATGCCATTCGCCGCGAGCCGCATCAGGCGCACTTCCAGAGCTTGCGCTACAACGCCTTGCAGGGCGACATCCAGCGCTGGTTCGAGCCGGTGCGGGATGACATCGCCCATGGTGCTTGCCTGCAGCGCATCCTTGGTTTCTGCCGTGACTTCTTTTCCGGGCTGGCGCCAGACGTCAGCGGTTGGCATATCGAGGTCCATCAATTCCGGATCGAGGCGCGCGCCGGGGAAGCAGGCGAACCCACCCCCGAGGGCATGCACCACGACGGCGTGGATTACGTGCTGGTGCTCCTGGTGGACCGCATCAACATCGCCAGTGGCACCACCACCATCCATGCGCTGGATCACCGCACGCTGGGCAGCTTCACCCTCACCCATGCGTTTGATGCGGCACTGGTGGACGACAAGCGCGTGTTCCACGGCGTTACCGCGGTCACTGCGCTGGACGATACCCAACCCTCCCACCGCGATGTGCTGGTGGTGACCTTTCGCGCTGCCGGCTGAGGCGTAGGGCAGTTACTGCCCGCCGCCCGACCGGATCCGGCCGCAAACGCGCAAGGCGGGCGCCGGCCGCCACCCGACGGTCACCCAGCAAAGGTCCGGCCGGCACCGCCTGCCCTGCGGCGTTGCGCGCCGGCAGCAGGCCAGCGCTCAGCCTGACACGATAGACTGCACGCTTTGCCGCGCCTGAAGCACGCACCGCGGCACGCGGCACGGCCTTGCCGCCGACTCATCCAGGATCGCGGAAACCTCCGACACATGCTCAGCATTCTCGATCGCTATTTTCTGCGCGAGTTGGCCCAGACGGTGGCCGCGACGGTGATCGTGTTGCTGGTGATTGTTGCAGGCAGCACCTTCGCCAAGGTGTTGCAGCAGGTTGCCAATGGCAGTTTCCCGGCCGGCGTCATGTTCCAGGTGCTGGGTCTGCAAACCGTAGGCGGACTGACCAACCTGTTGCCGCTGGCCAGCTTCATCGGTGTGCTCATGGCGCTTGGGCGAATGTATCGCGAGAGCGAAATGCATGTGCTGGCTTCCTCCGGGATGGGGCCGGAAGGCTTGCTGCGCCCGGTGCTGATGCTGGGCGCGGTGCTGGTGGCGCTGACGACGGTGGTCGCGCTGTGGCTCGGACCGTGGGCCATGCGCAGCAGCCAGGCGCTGGTGACGGCAGCCAACCGCTCGGTCATTGCCGCCGGACTCGATGCCGGACGCTTCACCGAGTTGCCCAACCAGGGCGGCATCATTTTCGTCGACCACCTGAGCCGCGATGGCAGTCAGCTGGGGCGCACTTTCGTTGCCACCCAGCGCGTGGACAAGGACGGGCAGGCGCACCTCAAGGTCGTCAACGCGGCCAACGGCCAGTTGTACCAGGAAGGGCAGGGCGGCGGCCGCTTCATTGCCTTTCGCGATGGCTGGCAATACGACTTGCCGCTGGGCGCCGACAATTGGACGCAGATGCACTACGCACGCAATGACACCTCGCTGTCGAGCGTGCAGGCCGATGAAGACGATGATCCGATCGGCGCGGCGTCGACGCTGGCGTTGGCGCGATCGACCGATCCGCTGGCGCGTGCGGAGTTTGCGTGGCGCACGAATGCGCCAGCATTGACGCTGGTGTTCCTGCTGCTGGCGTTGCCGCTGGCACGCCAGAGTCCGCGTGAGCCGCGCTACGGACGGCTGCTGCTGGCGGTCATCGGCTTTTATCTTTATTACTCGCTGCTGGCACTGGGGCGCGTGCAAATCGGCAAGGACCACTGGCACACGCAGGCGCCGCTATGGCTGCTGCACGTGTTGGTGCTGGGCGGCGGCTTGTGGATGTTCTGGCGCCAGTACACGGCGCGCAAGCGGCGTGCGGTGGCGCAGCCATGAGCATGTTCGGCATCAAACGCGTGGACCGGCTGATCGGCTTGTCGGTGCTCGCCTCGGTACTGACGGTATGGCTGGTGCTGACCGGCTTCGATGCAATGACGCAGCTGCTGCGACAGCTGGGCAACATCGGCAAGCACGGCTATGGGCTGGGCGACGCGGTGATGTATGTGCTGGTGACTTTCCCGCGTCGCGCCTACGAGATGTTTGGTTATGCCGCGCTCATCGGCGGCCTGCTGGCGCTGGGCGGGCTGGCAGCCACCGGCGAGCTGACCGCGTTGCGCGCGGCCGGCATGTCACGATTGCGCATTGCCGGCTCGGCGGTTGGCATCATCGCGGTGTTGATCGCCGGTGTCGTGCTGCTGGGGGAAACCGCCGCGCCGTGGGGCGACCAACTGGCGCAGTCCATGCAGCTGCGCATGCGTTCGGGCACGCTGGGCCTGGGCACGCGCAGCGGCTTGTGGACGCGCGACGGCGCCAGCTTCATCAACGCCCGCGGCACCACCTTGCGTCAGCGCGCCGGGGTGACCGGCGTGCAGTTGACCGATGTGCGCGTGTTCACCTTTGCCGACGATGGCCAGCTGACGCATTTCACCTGGGCCAAAAGCGCTGAGCACGACGGCCACCAGTGGCGCTTGCAGGGCGTGCGCAACACCACGCTGGACGGCAGTGGAACGCACACGACGCTGGCGGCCACGCAACCGTGGAACGCCCGCATTGACCCGCAAGTGCTGGTGCAGTCCGTGGTGCAGCCGCAATACCTGTCCATGCGCGACCTGCAGCGCAATATCGGTTACCTGCGCAGCAACGGCGAGAAGCCGGGCAGCTATGCCGTGGCGTTCTGGGGCCGCGCGCTGTATCCGTTCAACGTGCTGATGCTGGTGTTGTGCACCATGCCGTTCGCCTTTGGTGCGTTGCGCTCCGGCGGCCTGGGCAAGCGCATCTTCATTGGCATGCTGCTGGCCATTGCCTGGTATTTCCTGCAACAGGCCATGGTCAATTTCGGCACCGTATACGGTATGCCGCCGCTTCTGGCCAACCTGCTGCCGGCACTGCTTCTTGCCATCGCCGCCACGTTGTACTTTCGTCGGCGGATTTGATCCGGGCGCGCAAAACATTCCCATCGGGAGCGACACATGCAAATGCTTGACCTGCGCAGCGACACGGTGACGCGGCCCACGACCGCGATGCGCGCGGCGATGATGGCGGCGGACGTAGGTGACGACGTGTACGGCGAGGACCCAACGGTCAACGCGCTGCAGCAGCGTCTGGCCGACGACCTGGGTTTCGATGCCGGGCTGTTCGTGCCCAGCGGCACCCAGTCGAACCTGCTGGCGCTGTTTGCGCATTGCGGTCGCGGCGACGAATACCTGGTGGGCATGGATGCGCACACCTACCACCACGAAGGCGGCGGCGCCGCGGTGCTCGGCTCGATCCAGCCGCAACCCATTGTGCAGGCCGATGACGGCACGCTGCCGTTGCACAGTATTGAAGCGGCAATCAAGCCGATTGATCCGCATTTCGCGCGTACCCGCGTGCTGGCGCTGGAAAACACCTGGAACGGCCGAGCACTGCCGCTGGATTACCTGCCGCAGGCCAGCAACCTGGCGCGGCAGCACGGACTGGGTGTGCACCTGGATGGCGCGCGATTGTTCAATGCGGCGCTGGCGTGCAAGGTGCCGGCGCGCGTGATCGCAGCACATTTCGACACGGTGTCGGTGTGCCTGTCCAAGGGCCTGGGTGCCCCGGTCGGCTCGGTGCTGGTCGGCTCCCATGCGCTGATCGACAGGGCGCGGCGTTGGCGCAAGGTGGTCGGCGGCGGCTGGCGCCAGGCGGGGATCCTGGCTGCCGCCGGCTTGTACGCCCTGGATCATCATGTGGCGCGGCTGGCCGATGATCATCGTCGCGCGCAGACGCTGGCCGGTTTGCTGCGGGAGGTTGCCGGCATCCGACTTGTCGGTCAATACACCAACATGGTCTTCCTCGACGTACCGGTGGATCGCCTGCACGACCTTGTCACCCACTTGCGCAAGGCCGGCATCTGCATCGGCGTGGGCCACACCTCGTTGCTGCGGTTGGTGACACATCTGGATGTGGACGACGAGGGAATCGAGCGGACAGCGGCGGCCTTCGCGGAGTTTTTTGCGCGTCCTTGAATGTTTTGTCGGGCATCCGCGCGGGTTGGTGACGCAGCCGCGGGGTGTCTGACGCAAGCGCTTTCGCACGCCAAAGACGCGCGCGCCAGCGTGTGCCATCAGCTGGATCAGGATTCAGCCACGGCCGGGGCTGCGGCAACGCAACGCGCCCGGCGCAAACCAGACTCCGCCGGTTGGCATGCCAGAAGATGATCTCGCATCACTCCTCCGCGGCGTCATACACCGCGGCCAGCACCGACGCAGCGGCGGCGTAGAGCAAGGTCGGGACGTCATCGCGCAAACGCAGCGCCGCGAGCAAGGCGGCGATTTGCGGGTCGTGATGCAACGGAATGCCCAGTGCCTTGGCGCGGGCGAGCAACGCCTCCAGCGCCTCGGCGGGCATCGCATTGAGCTGGCTTTCGCCACTGGCCAGGCGCAGCTGTACACGACGCTGCGCTGGTGGTGGCAGCGCGTTCATGCCGTGGCCTGCAGCAGCAACGCGCTGTGGCGGCTTTGTGGTTGCGGCATGCCGACCTGGCAGCTCAATTGGTCCAGCAGCACCCCGCAGGCGGCCAGGCGCTGGCGCAGTGGGGAAAACTGACGTTCCAGCGCTTGCGCGGTACTGCCGCGCTCGGCCCACAGGCGTACAGCCAGGCGTGGCTCACGCAATTGCAATTCACCCTGCAGCGGCCCGAGCGCGGGCAAGTCCATGGCAAAGCCCAAGGTCCAGCCGTGGCTGCCATCCTGGCCGTCGATGCCATATTCAAGTTGCACCTGCAGCACATCGGCACCATCGGCGGACTGCAGCGGGATCTCGATCATCCACGCCGCGGCGGTGCTGGCTTCCAGTTGCGCCACCTCCAGTCGCGCCAGCGCCGCCTTGACGTCGCCGTGCAGGCGCTCGATGAGTGGGCCGACGTCATCGCCGGCCAGCAGCGGCAACGGCTGGCGGGACTGGGTCTGCAAGCCGCGCTGCAGCAGTGGCGGCGGGGTGTCGTTGCGACCGGTCGGTGGTGGCGCGCTCGCACGCTGGTCAAGTAGCGCCGAAAGGCGCAGCAACGCGCCCTTCCAGTCGTCCCCGACCAGTGCCGGCAGGTTGGCGGGCGCGCGTGCGAGGTGATGTTCCAGGAACATGCCGCTGCGGCTGAGCGCGGTACGCAGACCTTCGCCACGAGTGACGTCGGCCGGCGTGGGCATGGTGTGTTCCAGCAACGCCAGTGCGGTGCGCAGCACCGCCGGCAGTTGCGGTCGGGCGGGACGCTGGGCGAGCGCCCCGACTGTAGCCAGCAGCGGCGCGTAACCGTTCTGCTGCGGAAGAAGTTCGCGCAACGCGCGCTGGAAGGTGGGCGCCCCGGGAAGCGTGGACAGCACCTCCAGTTGCGGCTGTGCCCCCAGGCTGAGCACGCGCACCTGGAACTGCCCGGGCAGCGTACTGCCGGGAACCTCGGTCTCCACCGCGAGCGCACCGACCTGCAGCACCAGCAGTCCCTGCGGATTGACCCCCAGCGGCCGCGCGGCCAACACCGCGCCGATACGCCAGCTCTGCGCTGTCGTGCCTGCGGCGGCGCCTGCCCAGGTGAGGGCGGCAAGGCTCGTCGGTTGGATGATCATGCGGCTCCTGCCCTCGCTAGGCCGGACGTCACGGTTGGGATGTCCACTGACTGCATCGGCCATGGCCACGCAAACTTTAGTGTTTGCGTGCGTGTGAGGACCTTCGGCCGTGGCTAAAGCCGCGGTCGACATGGCCGATAGTTCCTTGTCAGCGCACAGCGCGCGCCCCGGATGGAGACGGCAATGGCTGTAAAACCGACAGCGAAAATCGATGCGGCACCTGCCGTTGATGCAGTTGCAGCCAGCGGCAAACCAGCCCTGGTCACACTGCCTGCGGACTGCCGCATGAGTACGCAGGGCGGTTTGATGGCCGATCTGCTGCGCACGCTCGACGAGCGCGCGATCGTGCTGGACGGCCAGGCGGTGGAGCGCATCGATACGGCGGCGCTGCAGTTGCTGGCGCTGTTTCGTCGCGAGGTCGCCACTCGCGGCGGCTCGGTACGTTGGCGCGAGCCAAGCGGCGCCCTGCACGATGCGGCCAGCCTGCTGGGCTTGACGAATTTACTGGAACTGCCGGTCAGCGTGCCGGCTTAGAACTGAGGTGGCAGTAATGGCAAGGATTCTTGCGGTGGATGATTCGGTGTCGATGCGCGGCATGGTGGCGTTCACCCTGCGGGGGGCGGGACATGAGGTGGCGGAGGCGGAGAACGGCCAGCTCGCGCTGGACCTGGCCCGTGAGGTCGCCTTCGACCTGGTGCTGGCGGACGTCAACATGCCGGTGATGGACGGCATCTCCATGGTCCGCGCATTGCGGGCCACGCCCGCCTACAAGGGCGTGCCGATCCTCATGCTGACCACCGAGTCGCACACAGAAAAGAAAATGGAGGGCAAGGCCGCCGGCGCGACCGGCTGGCTGGTCAAGCCGTTCGACCCGGAGCAATTGCTGGCCACCGTACAACGCGTCCTGGGTTGAGCCGATGGGGACGGTCGACCTGACCCAGTTCCACCGCACGTTTTTCGCCGAAAGCCTGGAAGGGCTGGATGCGATGGAGGCGGCGCTGCTGGCACTGGACGGAGGCGCCAGCGGCAGCGACCTGGTGGACACCATCTTTCGTGCTGCGCACTCGATCAAGGGTGGCGCGGCGACGTTCGGCTTTGCCGACGTGGCGGCGTTCACCCACGTGGCCGAATCGCTGCTGGCCGAAGTGCGCGAAGGTCATCGCCAAGCCGGGGGCGAGCTGGTCGAATTGATGTTGCGCTCGGTCGACTGTCTGCGCGGCATGATCGAACGCTCACGCGCGCATGCGCCGGTGGCGGACGCCGACAGCGAGGCCCTGCGCGCGCAATTGCAACATCTGGCAGGCACCGCGGATGCACCCTCGGCACAAGCGCTGCCCGCGCCAGTGGCCGTGCGCGGCTGGCATATCCGTTTCGTCGCGTTGCCGCAGTTGCTGCAATCGGGCAACGATCCGTTGCGCGTGTTCCGCGAACTGCAGGTGTTGGGGCGGTTGGAAGTGAGCCGCGCATTCCTGCTCGACACCGCGCCAGCGCAGCTTACGCAACTGGATCCCACGCAATGCTTCCTCGGCTGGGAATTGCTGCTCCACGGCGATGTGGCGCGGGACGCGTTGCACGGCGTGTTCGAGTGGCTGGACGGGGACTGCGAGCTTGCAATCACCGCCTTGCCCGAACGTCGAGATGCGTCCGCCAGCACCGCGACGGCTGCCCCGCCGGCGAGCATCGCCGGTGCGCCCGCTGGCGGCTCGATTCGGGTGGATATCGACAAGATCGACGCGCTGATCAACATGATGGGCGAGTTGGTCATCACCCAGTCGATGCTGAGCGAACTGGGCGAGCACTTCGACATGACGCAGCTGCCGCGCCTGCGCGACCGGCTCACGCACCTGGAGCGCAACACGCGGCAGTTGCAGGAAAGCGTCATGGGCATCCGCATGTTGCCCATCGCTTCGGTGTTCAACCGCTTTCCGCGCCTGGTGCACGATCTGGAGCGCAAGCTGGACAAGCGCGTCAGCCTGCACCTGCATGGCGAGCACACCGAGCTGGACAAGACCGTGCTGGAGAAGATCGGTGATCCTCTGGTGCACCTGGTGCGCAACGCCATCGACCATGGCCTGGAAAAGCCGGCACAACGCCTGGCCGCCGGCAAGAGCGAGACCGGCACGCTGTCGCTGGATGCCCGCCACGAAGGCGGCAATATCGTGGTGCAGGTCAGCGACGATGGCGCCGGGCTCAACCACCAGGCCATCGCCGCCAGGGCGCTGCAGCGCGGCCTGATCAAGCCCGGACAGGACTTGAGCGATGCGGAAATTGCCGAGCTCATCTTCCAGCCTGGATTCACCACATCCGATACCGCCACGGACCTGTCCGGGCGCGGCGTGGGCATGGACGTGGTGCGCCGCAACGTGCGCGACCTGGGTGGCAGCGTGGGCGTGCGCAGCGTGACCGGCAAGGGCAGTGCGTTCACCATCACCTTGCCGCTGACGCTGGCGATCATCGAGGGCCTGGTCACTGCCGTGGGACAGGAGCGCTACATCCTGCCGCTGATCTCGGTGGTCGAATCGCTGCGCTTGCGTGCCGACGCGGTGCGCAGCATCGCCGGTGGTGGCGAGGTGTTTGCCTTCCGCGATGGCTACGTGCCGATCCTGCGCCTGCACCAGGCCTTTGCCTGCGAGGGCGCAGTTACCGACATCGAGCATGGCATCGTGGTGGTGGTCGATGACGGCGGCCGCCGCGTGGGCTTGCTGGTGGACGCACTGGTCGGCCAGCAGCAGGCGGTCATCAAGTCGCTTGAAGCAAATTACCGTCGTGTGCGCGGCATTTCCGGCGCCACCATCCTGAGCGACGGCTTCGTCGCCCTCATCATCGATGTTGCCGGAGTGGTGCGCATGGGCAATGCCGCGAAGCAAGCCGCGTGACCGGGTTGCGCAACGCCGTGGCGGCTGACGTCCGCCGGCGTGCCGCGCGCGCAGGGCGCTTGCACAGCGGCGGTCTGCTCAAGCTTGCCGACGTGGCGCCGATACAGTCTTCGCCATCGGTCCCGAGCGCCAGCGCAATGAGGTCACCTGTACATGTATGACGAGGCAGCCACCCGCGCCGCGACCCTGCAGCAGCTGACCTTTACGCTGGCGGACGAGGAGTACGCGGTAGACATCCTGGTCGTGCGCGAAATCCGCGGCTGGTCGCATGTCACGCGCATCCCGCAGGCACCGGATTACGTTCTGGGTGTGCTCAACCTGCGTGGCGCGATCGTGCCGGTGATGGACCTGCGCCTGCGTTTCGGACTGGTGCGCGAAAGCTACGGCGACACCACGGTAATGATCATCGTCGCCATCGGCGCGCGCCTGTTCGGGATCGTGGTGGACGCGGTGTCGGACGTCATCGACATCGACATGGCTGCCATCAGGCCGGTACCCGACCTGGGCGCAGTGGTGGACACCCGTTACCTCAAGGGTCTGGCCACGCACGAGGGAAGCATGGTGATGCTGCTGGACGTGGAAAAACTCATGCGTCCGGAAGACGCGGAAATGCTGGACGCGGCATTGCCCGCGGTTGGCAATGTGGAAATTGCGTAAACGAAGCTGTCAGACGGAAAACCAGATGAAGATCAAGGTCCTCGCAAAAAATCTCCTCGCCAGCACGACGCTCACGGTCAAGGCGCGCCTGATCGGCGTGCTCGGCCTGTTGTGCGCGTTGCTGCTGTTTGGCGCCTGGGCCGGTCTGGGCGCGCTGGCCAGTGCCAACGAGGGCGCGCGGC
>JBDTIE010000042.1:0-4003 GCA_039936515.1 Rhodanobacter sp.
AGATGCCCGAGTGGCTGAAGGGGCTCCCCTGCTAAGGGAGTATAGGGTTTAAAGCCTTATCGAGGGTTCGAATCCCTCTCTCTCCGCCAGATACGCAAAGCGCCCCGCAAGGGGCGTTTTGCGTATCTGGCGGAGAGAGGTGGTGGACGAGCCCTGACGGGTTCGACAAATTCGTCCGGAACGAATTTTGACAGTCACAGGCTGGCCCGGAGCGCAACGTGCGCAGGGGTGAGGCACAAGGATGGGCCGAACAATCCCTCTACCTTCAAGACGCTAAGCGGACAGCCAGAGCACGCGCGTTTTGCGTATCTGGCGGAGAAAGGTGGTCGACGAGCCCTGACGGGTTCGACAAAACTGTCGGGAACAGTTTTGGACAGCCGCCGGCTGGCCTTGGAGCGCGCAGCGCGGAGGGGCGACGCCCATGGATGGGGCGAACAATCCCCGCACTCCGTGCCAGCAGGTGTTCCATTGAAGCCGCATTTTGCCGATCTGTTTCTGGTGGCGCGTTGAGACGCAGCCTCCGACCCATTGCTGACGGTGGCGACCGGCTGCTTTGCGGCAGTTTGGTTGAAAGGGCGAATGTTCGGAATTGGCCGGTAGCTGTCGGAGTGTTCTTCGGCTTCCGACCTGAAATGAACGCTGAAACAATTCAACGCGCCCGCATTTTTGAATTCAGCTCTGCAATACCCGACGTATCCGGGCGCTCGAAAAATGCACAAGCATTGATGCGTCCATAAAACGCTATGCCCGGCGCGATGAATGGCGTCCGGTATCTCGCCGGCGTGGACCTGCAAGGTGTCTTCTGGTCAGAGTGTGATGGGTTGCTTTCGGCTCGCCTTGAGTGTGTCGTTGAGTTTGGTCAGGTCGGCCCGCTTCAGCTGGGTCCAGCCGGCAAGCGTGGTGTCCAATGTTTGCGCGAGCGTGGTCCAGGCGGATTGGGCATCCGCACTTGGATCGGCGTCAGCGCCATCGACGGCATGCTCAAGCTTGCCCAGGTTCACTGATAGCGCGCGCAGACTGTCGGTGTTCTTTGGTGGGCTGCCCATGGTGTTGCGTGGATCGGGATGCAGCACGATGCCGGACAGGTCTTGCGCCTTCGCCAGCAACACTTCGATCTGCGCGCGTGCGGGTTCGTTTGCTTGCGTCAACCTGTCATCCAGTGCCTTGAGCAACTTGTGCGCTTCGACATTGGCGACGGCGGCACGCACTTGTGCCTCCTCAACTTTGCGCGCCAGCAGGAACTCGCGCTGCATGCCGGCGACCGACACCTTTACTCTTGGATCGGGCAACAACTGCAGCGGCTGGTGGTAGCTCTTGCCATCCACGTGCAGTACGACGCTGTAAGCGCCCGGCGGCGCCCACACACCTTTCGCCGCACCTTCCTCCGACTCGACGCCGACCCGCGCGGCATAGCGCAGATCCCACACGAAGCGATGCATACCGGCTGTGGTCGCCAGCCGAATTGGCTGCGGCACCCACTCGGGCGCAAAGGAGAGTTTGGCCGGGTCCAGCATGGGCGGCTTGTCGTTGCTGCTGTAGCTGCGCACGGTGTGGCCTTGGGCATCGAGCACGTCCAATGTCACCGGCCCCTTCACCGACACTGGCAACGCGTAATCGAGATAGGCGCCGTCGGGTGGGTTGGCGGCGGTCGGCTCATCTTTCGGCAGCGGCGTGCCGGTGAAGGAGGGCGTGCGCACACGGATCGCGTCGGCGGGCTTGAACAGGGTCACGGTATTGGCCGGCACGTCGGCGACTTGGCGCAGCGCGCTGGCGTCATCCATGATCCAGAAGCCGCGGCCGTGGGTGGCCAGCACCACGTCGTCGCCGTGCAGGGCAATGTCGCGCACCGAAGTCATCGGCAGGTTCTGCTGCAACGACTGCCACTGCGCGCCGTCGTTGAACGACACATACATGCCGCGCTCGGTGCCGGCATACAGCAGGCCTTTGTGCTGTGGATCGGCGCGCACGACGTTGACGAAGCTGTTGCGCGGAATACCGTTGTCAATGCGGGTCCAATTACTGCCGCCGTCCGCGGTGCGGTAGATGTATGGCGTGTCGTCGTCGAGGCGATGGCGATCCACCGCGAGGTAGGCCACGTTGGCGTCGAACGGTGACAGCTCGATGCCGGCGACTTTCGACCATGGCGTCAGCGCCTTCGGCGTGATCTCGCGCCAGTGCGCGCCGCTGTCATCCGTGCGCCAGACCAGACCGTCGTCGGTGCCGACCCACAGCGAGCTGGCGCTTAGCGGCGAGGGCGAGATGGTGTAGATCACGCCGCGTCGCTTGTCTACATGGTTATCGTCGGCGGCGGTGACGGGATCGAGGTTGGCCGGGGTGCCGGCATCCTCACGGGTCAGGTCGGGACTGATCGGCGTCCACTGATTACCGCCGTCGGTAGTGCGGAACAATCGCTGGTTGGCGAAATACAGCGTCTTCGTGCCGCGCTTGGAGAAGGTCAGCGGCAGCGTCCACGCGCCGCGGTAATGCGCCGCCGGATAGGCCAAGGTCGGGTCGATGTTGCGGGTCTGGTTGGTGCGCACGTCGAGCTTGTCGACCTTGTCGCCGTAGACGATGTTGTGGTCGTCGGGATCGGGCGCAATCATGCCGCTCTCGCCACCGGCGGTGACTTCGTGGAACTGCGCCATGGTGATGCCGTCGTGGCTGGGGCCGCGGCTGGGCAACGACACCGCGCCGGAATCCTGCTGCGCGCCATAAACCCAATACGGGAACTGGTTGTCGGTGCTGACGTGGTAAATCTGCGCGGTCGGCTGGTTGAGCCAGCTCGACCAGGTCTTGCCGCCGTTCAAGGTGATCAAGGTGCCTTGATCGACGCCGAGGATTTGCCGGTTCGAGTCGGTCGGGTCGATCCACAACTGGTGGAAATCATCGCCGGTAGGGTCGCCCTTCAGCGCGATGAACTGCTTGCCGCCATCGTCCGAGCGCAACACCACGGTGTTCATCACATAGACGCGGTCGGCGTTCTTCGGGTCCACCGTGAGTCGGCAGAAATACCAGCCGCGCTGCCAGATGCGCTGATCGGTGGTGACGTGGTTCCAGTGCGTGCCGCCGTCGTCAGAGCGGTACAAGCCGCCCTCACCGCCGTCCGCATCGACCAGCGCGTAAACGCGACCGGGTTGGCTCGGCGCCACCGCGATGCCGATGCGCCCGGGATGCGTGGGAAAGCCGTTGCCCTGCACCTGGCTCCAGTGACTGCCGCCGTCATGCGATACGTACATGCCACTGCCCGGTCCGTTCGACGGTGGGTACACGCTCCATGGTGGGCGACGCGTTTGCCACAGCGCGGCGTAGATCGTGTTTGGGTCGCCGGGTTTGAACGCGAGGTCGATGGCGCCGGTGTTGTCGTCCTTGAACAGCACCTTGCTCCAGTGCGCGCCGCCGTCGCTGGAACGAAACACGCCGCGCTCGGCATTCGCTCCATAGGCGTGCCCCAGCGCGGCTACGAACACCACGTTCGGGTTGCGCGGATCAACCAGTATCTGGCTGATCTGGTAGCTGTCGTCCAGCCCAATGTGCGACCAGTGCTTGCCGGCGTCGACCGTCTTGTACATGCCGTTGCCGTGGGCGATATCCGAGCGCATGTCGGCCTCACCGCTGCCCACGTAAATCGTCTTCGGATCGGATGGCGCCAGTGCCAGCGCACCAATCGAGCCGACCGGTTCGCTGTCGAAGATCGGCTGCCAGGTGCGCCCTGCATCCGCCGTCGCCCACACGCCGCCATCCACCGCGCCGAAATAAAAGTGGCGCGCATCGCCCGGAATCCCCGCCACCGCCAGCACGCGCCCACCGCGGAACGGCCCGATCGAGCGCCAGCTCAAGCTCTGATATAGCGACGGATCGACCGTGGCGTGAGCGGCGAGAGTAGTGGCGAGGCCGAGGGTAAATACGGCAAGGATGCGACGCAGGTGCATGGAGAGCTTCCTGGGATGGCCTGGAAATGTGGATCCAAGCAAGACGATCAGTTTAGGCCCTTCGGAGTGCGACA